>JAQIBQ010000359.1 GCA_027859005.1 Prolixibacteraceae bacterium
GGCTCATCTCATGAGGGAACTTAATGGCTTCATTGAACTCTACAATGATAAATGGACTGTGCAAATGAAAGCATTATTACAGAAAGCTATCAAGTTAAAACAATCCATGAGCCCTGAACAATATTCAAAATCTAATCAAGCTAGAGATAAGATACTCGATGATTTTGAAAAACTGATTGAAATACCAATTCCTGAAAATATTCCCAAACTTCCTGCTTTTAAGAATAGATTGAAGAAACATCGCAATTCTGTTTTTACTTTCTTATTTTATCCTGATGTCCCGTTTGATAATAATGGTTCTGAAAGAGGAATCCGTAACATAAAAGTCAAACAGAAAGTTTCTGGGGCTTTTCGATCCGAGAGGGGTGCTGAAATTTTTGCAGTGATCAGATCTGTCATTGATACAATGATTAAAAGAGATGCTGACGTATTTGAACACCTAAAATTTATGATAAACTTAGCGATCCAAAAAAAAGCATTCATAACCAGTCTTTGATAATTATCTTAATAACACCAATGCCTTTTTTGATGTTAGTGACTAATTGCTATCAGCCAAACTGAAATACTTTTCTGTGTGATTTATTTGATAGCTGAGCTGTAACAAAAAAGGAATAGCAAATTGTTGCTATTATTAAAATGGCTACGAATACACGAATCACGTCCAGATAATTATCGAGACGTGATTCGTATTATTTCTCAATACGCTTATAATTAAGTTGTATCTCTCCGAAGAACTTAAGTAACCGACTGAATGGTTACGAAATAAAATAGAATCAATTCTTTCCAATCATTTAGAAATTCATTTGTAATTACAATTCAATTCACATAATCATTTCCCAAAAAAGGTTTTGCTATAAATAGTTGACCTCTCTGAGATCTTAAAAAAATTCAAACCGTTTGCGTTAAAAAAGGAACCGTTCTCTTTAAAATAAAGAACAGCTCCTTTTTTCATTTTTATCTTTTAGAAATCATTTAGCCGAAAAATGTTCGACCACTGCCGGGGTTGTATTTCTTTTCCATATTTTATTGGCTTACTGAAAATTACGCTTGCTATAGTTGCTGTTTAATTCGTCTTGCAGACGGCCTTACTTTATTGTCTTACCACAATAAAGTAAGCAAACAAAGGCAAGGCTCCCATAAAATTTTTCTTCTCTTCTTCATAAAACCTAAGTTCAGCCGATCTTCAAGCATGGCTCTCAGCTTCCCGGTTTCTCTAAGGTTTCATTTTGAATCAAAGCAATTTTTCTGGAGGCCGTTTCCGCTATACGTAAATTGATCTTGTAATATTAATAGACTTTGTAATTACAATTCCATTCACATAATCATTTCCCAAAAAAGGTTTTGCTATAAATAGTTGACCTCTCTGAGAACTTAAAAAAATTGAAACCGTTTGCGTTAAAAAAGGAACCGTTCTCTTTAAAATAAAGAACGGTTCCTTTTTTATACTTCCCTTTAGGTGTTACTTGAGCCTAGTCGAACGGGGTTGGGGGGGGGTTATTCCCGCGCCATTAGCATTTCCAGAGTTTCTTCACTTAGTACAAATTCTTCTCCATTGGTAAACTTATATTCTATTACACCATACCTTTTGCTGTATAGAACAAAATTGATTTCCTTTCCAGTAATAGAATCTGGTTCTAAATTATAACTGCCATAAAGTTCCTCTAATTGATAACTTCCTATTTTACAGGTAAGTTAAGCAAACCTTTTGTCGTAATCTTCAAGCGTATAACTTGAATATACAAACCCAAAAACTCCAATCCAATATTCAGTTGGAGTAATTGTTGTTCCAAATTTATAGCAAGAATCAGCACAGTCAATTTGGAGCATAGAAGATATAAACCGCTCATAATTTAGATCATCACCATCACCATCATCTTCTCCTACAGCATATAAAAAAGCGGTTTCAACATAAAAAGAATCAATATTACCCTCGTTTTTGTAGATTAATGTATCTCCTACTTCAAAATAAGGAAGTATCTCAGGTGCAACAGTTGTATCCTCATCAGAATACATATCAATTATAAATTGACAACGCGTTAAACTAATTAATAGTAATATCAGTATTAAATAGCGACTATTCCTTTTTAAGCAATTTTTCAACTTTTTCATAACCTTTTTTTGGTTTTGTGAACCCAATGAGGTGCATCTCATGGTTCATGTTTAACATGTTTATTGAGCAACATCGTTTTATTACGGTGTTGCTTTTTTATTGAAATAAAAATATTGGAATTGATTTCTTTGAGTTAAATTGGCAGTTATAGTTTTTCATGGTTTATTGCTTGGTACTGTAAACCTAAAAAAAAACGATCAGATCAAAGTTTTATAAACATTTATTTTCACATAGCTCTTATTCTTATAAGCTATAGACTTTATCTCTGTTCTTTAAAACTTATACACTCAAGGTATAATTTAGTAGAGAAAAGCTATTCTAACAGAGACTTTTTTGTAAGGAAATTTTAAGTCAACCGCCTATACCATTGAACTCAAAAATGAAAAGCAATGAGATGGTATTTAACCCTACTTCTTCTTACAATACTAACAACAGCTCAGGCACAGTCCTTAGACTACGATGTTAAAAACATCGACAACCAATGGATCAACCTCGAAGAACTTTCGGGTGAAGAATATACGGTAATCGATTTTTGGGCCACCTGGTGTAAACCTTGTGTGAGTGCATTGCCAAAAATTAACCAGTTGTCGAAAGATTTTGAATCGAAGGGCGTGAAATTTATTGGTGTTAATGTTGATGGACCACGGAATCAGGCCAAAGTAAAACCCTTTAGTCAGAGCTTAAACCTGAGTTATGCAATTGTACTGGATCCCGATCAGGAAATACTCTCGGAACTGAATGCATCTGTTTTACCAACCCTAATAATTGTTGACAAAAATTTCAAGGAAGTTTTTCGACACGAAGGTTTTAGCTCTGGGGATGAGAAAATGATTAAAGATAAATTAGTATCGCTGCTCAAGTAATGAATAAACTACTAAAATATACATTCATCATTGTTGCTGTAACTTTATCATTTCAAGTTAAAGCACAGTTTTCAGCGAACAATATAGTGGAAGTGCAACGGGGTAATTTACCAGGTAGTGAACCAGCTGATTTGCTGACTTTATACGATCAATTGGATTTAAAATACCGTTACAAAGCATTCATTGTAAGCACCAGAATTGAACAATTTCATACTTCAGGTGAAAATCGATACGAATATTTTCGTTTGAATCAACTTTCGGCGACCTACCGAAAACGAGGTTTAGAAATAAAACTTGGAAACGACTTCGAAACACTTGGAAGAGGATTATTGTTACGAGGCTACGAAATTAAAAATTATGTTTTTGAAGATCGTATTTACCGTTCAAAACAAGGCTTTTATAAAGACATTCAAGGAGCATCGGCCAGATATCGCATAAGGCAAAGTAGTTGTACTTTTTCTATTTGGATACAATTGTTCATCGTGTAGATAAATTGCGCCAAACATTCAATCGAAAATTGCTTTTCGTTTTAAATCGAATGAAGACTTCAAAATAGTAGGAATTGATACTTGGGATGGAACCACCGCGCAGGTAAAAAGTTTTGTAAGCACTACAGGTATTGATTTTGAAACACTTCAAATGGGTAGCCAAGTAGCGAATCGATTAGAAACCACATTCGACAGAATTCTTGTGATTGACCGAGAATGGAAATTGGTCTTTAAAGGTCAAGGCGAAGTATCAAGTCACTTAAACCAAGCCACTACTTCAATACAAACAGCACTGAATGGAAAAACAACATCGTTATTTACTATTAAATAGAACAACAGTATTGATGTAAAAGTATTTCCTAACCCAGTAGTAAATAGTGGAACAATTTATTTTACACTTAAGGAAGCAGAATCTTTTTCAACAACAATTTTTGACATATCGGGAAAAGCAGTTTTAAACATTCCAAGCAAGGAATATGTACAAGGAGAGAATTTCATTTCGATAAATGCAGAAAACTTGAACAAAGGTTTACATGTCGTCCAATTACATGGTAACAAATCTGTTAAGTCAGAACGGTTTCTAATCAAATAGACTTTTCCCTTTTGAAAAACAACGATAGTATCTAAACTGTGTTAAAACAGTAGTTAATTTATGTTAGCTTTTCTTATTTAACATTCAATTCTGCTAAATTTACACCGTTTAATTTTTTATATGCAGCTAAAAGCATTCATTCTAGTACTTTTCCTTTTTTGGGCAAATTTCACTTTTGCTCAATCAATTGATTTGTATGTGGTAAACATTCGAGGAATGGTTACGAGTGCCGATGGTGGAGAACCAGTTGCCTATGCACATATAATTAATCCTAGAGCTCATGGAGGTACTACTACAAATGCCGATGGTATGTTTAGCATTCAAATGCTTACCGAAGACACTTTAACCATTCGTGCATTGGGTTTTGTTGATGAAAAACTAATCATTGAAGAATTTCCACCCAAAAAACTTTACAAGATTGTATTAAAGCCTGTTCGGATTTTAATAGACGAAGTAACCGTAACCAAAGATCTTGAAATGAGGCGTAGACTTGGCTTGCCCGATCCTGAGCCCTTAAACATACCAACTGAATTACGTGGCGATGCATTTAATGAAAGACCACCCTGGTTTGCTGCCTTTTTAAGTCCAATTTCGTTTGTGCAATACCACACCAGTAAACGTGAAAAAGAAAAGCGTGAGGTGCGTAAGATAATTAAGAATAATGAAGAATGGCTTACTTTTTCGAACTACCACAATCTCGATAACATAAAACGTCTAACCGGACTTGATGACAACGAAGCCGACAAATTTATGATGTATTGCAATTTGAATAACAAGCTACCCTATTTTGCAGGTCAAATTGAAATTGAATTCCAAATAATGGATTTCTACTTCAAATACAAAAAACTGCAGGCGGAGTAAATGTTTGTTATTTGTTTCTATGCTCTAAGTTTCTGCTGTGCTTTATCTATTCTTTTGCCCTTTATTTGAT
>JAQIBQ010000397.1 GCA_027859005.1 Prolixibacteraceae bacterium
TCGTAGCTGCTTTTGGTATGGTATCTCAAGCACAAAAAACTTACACTTCTGTTGGTAGTGCTACTGCTCCTGTAGCTGATGGTTATATCGATGAAGTTGACGATCCATGGGAAGATAATTGGACTGTCTTAGCTGAAGCTAAAGAAGCTAACACTGATGCAAGAATGTCTGCTGAATTTCAAGTGATGAATAATAATGAAAGTATTTTTCTTGCTGTTAAAATTCAAGATGGTACTATGGGTACTTCAGCAAACAGCTGGGAAAGAGATTGTATCGAAGTATTCTTTGCTGCAAACCAAACTCATACTGAAGATGGTACTTACCAAGCTGGTGACTTTCAAGTTCGTTGTCAGAGAGACGATGATACTTTTGATGAACCTGGTCGTCTTGATGGTGCTGTTCAAATTGTAACTGAATACGGAGTTGAGAATGCTGCAACTGAATATTCTATTGAAATGATTTTCTCTTTAGATTCTATTTCTGCAGGAGCTGAAAACTATGATGGCATAGAACTTGGCTTTGAAATTGCCTGTGCTTCTAATGTTGATGATGCTAGAGCTCAACAACAATTTTGGAATGTTAATACTGATAACCAATACCAGAATACTCTTGACTTTGGTAATTTAGTTCTTGCTCAAAAAGTAAGTAAAGCAGATGTAGCTGAGGCTGCTGGATATGCTTTTGTAAGCAATAACATGTTGAAAATCAAAAACACTAACGGTCTTGTTAACGTATACAACCTAAAAGGTGCTTTGGTTCTTTCAGCTAATGTTGATGGTAGTGCTTCTCTTGACGTATCTGCTCTTAACAAAGGTATGTACATTGTAAAAGGTGCTAACCTACAAGCTAAAGTTGTTAAGTAATTAATTACTACAACATATTAAAAAAGGTTGCTTTTTAAGCAACCTTTTTTTTATGCAATTAAATGATCGATTTGTAGTAAATAAATTTGGAATTAAAGCTTATTTTTGAATCACTATTAATAGAGATGTTAATCTATGCTATTTCTCAAAGGGTACAGATACGGATCATTATAATATTCGGGTTGAGACAACAATTAAGTTTATAATAGATTGGATTTTATTATACTATTTTTTTGCTTCCGTTTTTGGATTAAACCAACCTGGCTAGAGGCGATATCATGAAATTTGATAAGAAGTTTATTATTCTTTATTCAAATTTTCAACTTGTAAAATTCACAAACTAGTTTTATTTCTACACTCGAAAGTTGAACTGTATCCCAGAATTCCGTTCTTATACCATTAGACTTTCTACGTGGAACTTGCATTTAATCAAAGTCCTGTTTGCTAAAAATTTCACAATGCTAGTTTTATTCTAATTATCTTCCTGAACCTTTTGAGTTACTGCTTCGCGAATCATTTTTCGAAGTTCTAGCTGCTTATTTTCAACAACCTTTCGCGATACAGGACGATAAAATTCGGCATACTTACATTTGGCTAATTTGTAGGTCATGTTGTCCATGTTTCCTTTAATATCAACACCCAGATTTATGGGCAAGGGACTATCTACCACCGAAATGTGGTAGTTGAAACTAAGGTCGAAATTGTGTCTTCCGCCTACTACTGCCTTGTATTTATCCATCACAATCAGGAAGGGGTAAATGTCGATTTCGTCGCGGAAAATGGTGAACTCGGCCGAAAGCGAATCTACACGATTTACGGTTTTCTTATTGAATTTTAGTGTTTTGGCAATTTCACTAAAGGTTTCGCCATCCATCAAAACCAAATCCTGACCTGTAATTGAGGAAGCGCCACGTATGGTCGATTTCTTTACGTTGTATATCGAATCTAGGTAGGTTTCAACTGCAATGTGAAATTCACCTTTGCCCCCAAATGATCGAAGCATGGGCATCAGCGTATCGATATCGGGAATCATGGTTAACAGTTCAGCAATCTCTACATCAATCATGTGATAATCGAGGCCAAGGTACAGGTGGTTTTTACGTGGTGTACGATACATGGCTGTAAGTTGCATGCGTGCAGCCGGTGTAATCAATTTTACATTATCAATTAAAAGAATACCATCGTAAACCCTTACTGTGCCTCTGATGTTGTTTGCGGTATCGAGACCAAAAATAGCCTGTTTAATGTTTGTTTTAAGCGTTATGTCCATTCCTTTAGGTACCATGTAAGGTCCCGAAGAAGTTGTGTCGGTGTTCGTGTTTTTGCTTTTTTCTTCTTCGTATCCTATTCCGCTGGTAAGGTTCATTAGTTGGCTAACATCGGAGTTGTTTGAAACAAAGCTGAAATTCCCCCTTAAAATTGAATCCTTACGGAAATAGGAGAGTACGTTATTCAGGTATCCTGACAACTGGAAATCTGATTTGTCAATCTTCATCTCACCTTCTTTTATATTTAGTGTTTCGGGTGAGAAATCCATTTTTATGGCAGGGATTTCGATGGGGAACGAGAATCCCGACAGGAAAATATTTCCCTCATTCATCTCCACAAAACCGCTAACCAGCCACTGCAGAAAAATATCTTTTTGTTCGTTGTCGTTCACAATGTTGGTATCGAAGCTGATGCTTTTCATTCTTGCCGAATCCTTACCCATGTTGGCTTCCATGCGTTCGCTGTTAAATACCATTCGGATGTTGGGTTGCATGGGTTTCCCAATTCGTGGTGCCAGCCAAACTTTTCCCTGTGGTTTTTCAACGGCAATATTTATGGTATCCATGTTGCCCTCTAATGCGTCTATATTGAAGGAACAAATTAGATTGGGTATCAGGGTGGAATCTCTCATGTCGGAAGTTTCAACCACAATATTTGCATCTTTTAGCTTGCCACCAAACTGTTCAAGCATACTTGCCTCAAGGTTTTTTGAGTTGATGCTAGCATAAGCAAATTCGGTGTTGTTCGATGTTGCGTTTGGGTTAGGCAAGGCAAAATCAACTTTCGACAGGTTGGTTTTGAGTGATAAACTGTCGTAGCTCACATCGAAATCTGATAGCGTAATTGATCCTGAAAGCAGCATTTTATCGATCTGCATTTTTTCAAGTTGCAACATTGAAAAGGAGGATTTTATTTGCCCGTGTGCTTTGCCTTTCAGACTGATATTCATGTCGGAAGGAACAAGTGTGTTAAATTCATCCAAGACAAGGTTGGCATTTGATGTGAGTTTGCAATAAATGTCGGTAAATAGTTGAGTGATCATTCCCTTTGTACTGATGAACGATTTGGGGGTTCGTGCATCAAAGCGATTAATTTGAACAAAGGTAAGTGAATCAGACATGAAATCGGAACTGAGGTTGATGTCTCCGTTCACATCGTGCAAGGGAAGTGGAAAATCGACATATTTCAGTGTTCCCTTTTCCATCAGCAAGTGAAGATCAACCATAGGCATTGCCGTTTCGTTGTATATGCCTGCAATTTCACCATCTATCGAAAGGGAGCCATCGGCTTCAATACCATCGAAATACGATAGATAGGAAGGAGGCACAAGCTCCATTATTTTAACAATGGGCGAAGGTTTTACATTAAATGCGAGATCGAAAACTAGATCTTGAGTTGTTGTATTATTTTCAATAGAACCTTTCAGATTTATCCCAATCTCATTTAACGAACCAGGTGCTGCTTTAATTTGTAAAAGCTGTTTTGATAAATCGAAATCCGATAACAGTTCAATTTTCACAGAAGTATTCTGAAGGTATTTTTCACCGCTGTACTCAAACGAAATAACACTTTTGCTAACATCAACCTTACTGCTAAATTGGTCTGCAATCAGGGTTCCGCTGAGATCTGCATTTAGCTTCTTAACGCTCACATTCATTTTACCCTTTAGGTCGATGTAAGAAAGGTTAATGTTATTAAGTTCAACATTTCGAATTTCAATAAAACCAGGTGTTGCACTGTCGAGTGTATCGCTAGCAGAGGAGGTATCTTGAGGGAAAATGTTGTAATTGCTCCTACCCAAACTGTCGGTAAAAATATTAATTGAACCATTGTTCAGCATCATTTTGTTGATTACAATTTCATCTCTTTTCCACCAAGCTCCCACATCGACAATACCAAGCATCTCATTGATATACACCAGTGTATCGTTGGGTGCATTGTTCACCGAATTGATCAAGGCCAAATGCTTAACCGTTAATCCGAAATGTGGAAACGTACTGAAGAAAGTCAACTGTACATCACCAATTTCAGTTATGCAGGTGAGTTGTTTTTCTGCCTGGTTTCTTACAATTGGCGTCAGTTTTTGGGGGGTAAAAACCACCCATAACGCAATACTTACTGTGATAATGAGTATAGCCAGCAGCGAAGTAATGGTAATTAAAATAATTTTAAGAGCTTTCTTCATGGCACCGGTTTAAGATCTTATGAAATCGGGAATCACCTGTTTTTGTGATCTGTTTTATTTGGAACAGTTAAAGAGCAACAATTTTTTATCGATTTGTTACAAGAAAAGCTATTAGAAATAAGCTTTCCTTTAATCAGCTACCTTAATAAAGGAAAAGATCTTTCCAAAATCGTCTTCGTATTTTAGGCTTGTTTCGGTTAGTTCAGTTACTATGTATACCTTGGGTACTGTGCCTCCTATTTCCAACACATGAATGTGGGTGAGTTCAGCTTCGATGAGGGTCCATGTGAAGGCCTGTGCTTCGGCTTCAGTAATATCATCGGCTTCGTCCCAAGTAATGCCCGATTTATCTTCCAAATATTTATAGTACATGGTACCCGATTGCCATTTCCCGATCAACAAGGCCTCATCGAAGGATTGTTCATCAATTTCGATACAGGAAACAATCATGGTTGAGGCAAACATAAATAAGAATAGATGACGTAAGATCTTTTTCATAGTTAAGCATTTTTATATTTTCAGAAGCTGATTTTCGAATTCAAAAATAAATGTACTGAAAGGTAGTTATTCGCGAGGAATAAGGCAATATGTATTCAAAAATGTATTGTTCGAAATTGAAATGCAGTTTAGAAAAAAGAGATTTAAGTTGAGGTTGAAAAAAAGAGGTTGAGGATAAACAGACATGGATCTTCATTT
>JAQIBQ010000337.1 GCA_027859005.1 Prolixibacteraceae bacterium
TTTTTTATATTTGCAGCCGCATAAGAGTTTATGAAAATGAACCTTATTATGCTCGCTTAGCTCAGCTGGATAGAGCAACGGCCTTCTAAGCCGTAGGTCGTGGGTTCGAATCCCGCAGCGAGTACGCCAAACATGAGGGGGTGTGTAGTTTTACTGCATGCCCCCATTCTTTTTTATACGCTGATGCACTTTTTATATAGTCATTTTTTTTGATCAGTTCAACTTTAGGGTTGAGCATTGAACTATATCGCATATGGTACAGACCCCAAATTAATTCAACAATATAATTTAGTTTCTAATTTCCTTTCATCATTCGCCTAAAGCCGGCTGGGCTCTTACTTCTTCCTTGATGAAGAAGTAAGCAAGAAATCAAGCAGAATTTAAATTCCCCCCGCTCTTAGAATTACTAAGTAAACACTCAAAAGCAAAATGACATGCATCTTTTGGTGTTTTCTAAGCAATTCTAATTCACGCCAACTCCATCCCCGCAAATTCTGCTGGCCTACACACATACTTATTTCAAGTGAATTTTAAAAAATCAACTTTAAATTCTTATCCGAAAGATAATTTCCTTCGCCACTTCTTGTACTCATTGTGTTCAATACGCACCCGAATTTTATAGTGATCCCATTTTTTCTTTTGCTTCTTCCAATGTATTTACAAAGTTGATAAAGCCTATTCTATTGCTTTCATAAATAAAGTCTTTAAGACTTTTGCTTGTGAATGCTGTGAAATCACCAACTATTGCCAATTTCGCATTATAGTTCGAAAATTTTTGCAGAATGTCTCCAGCTATCCTGTTTTTTAGATCGAAGAATTGTGAAGTAATATTTTCTTTTAACAGAATGATTCTATTAGAACCTTGAAAATGAGCATTTCCTATAATGTCGAGCGCATCTTGCACGTCATTTATAAGAACTTTGTCGGAATGAAATATAGCTAAATCAGTTCCTTTGAAATTAAGAATTTTAAGTTTCATTATTTATTTATTTAGTAAGGGTTCAAAAATAAATTGCATTCCACGAGTATAGCCTTCTGGTTTCGATCCTGCATGCGATGCGTTGTCTAATACTTTAAACTTGTACCTGAAATTGGTATATGCTCGACTTTGTAATATTCTATCAAATTCTTTTATGCTATTTAAATAATTTGGATTCCAAGGGAACTCTTTTTCTCCACCAGTCATGAATAGCGAAACATCTAAAATTGAATTTGCTTTTGCAAACTCCTCTTCGTACTTGAATATCCATTTGTTATCCCATTCGGCAGCAGGTCCAATTGCCATAAGCGCATTAAATAGATTGGGTTCCGTTAATAGTGAATACAAGCAAAACATACCACCTGCTGAATTTCCACCAAGCGCTCGCCAGCTATCATCAACTCTGAAATTAGTTTCCATGTATTTAATAAAATCTTCCTTAACAATTTTTAGATATTCAGCTGCTCCACCGCCAAAATTTCTTTCTTCAGAATAGCTTGGTAGGTAATCGTGAAATCGAAGTGGTCCATAATCAATTCCTTCACCTGGGTACGAAAACCCTACCAAAAAGCATTCAGTAATTCGTTTGTCGTAAATGAGGTGACCATAAATGGAAGTGAAAAGGGGAAAATCATAGTAGCCATCGCAGAAATAAACAACTGGATAATACTTGCTAGTATCGGCAGAATACGAATTAGGAACTTGGATAATGAGTTCATAGGTTTTGCCATTGATGCTTGAGGTAACATTGTGTTTTTCGCCCAATTCAACTCGTTTGCCTGTATTCTGAGCTGTGCTTGTAAGCGATAATCCTATTAGTGAAATAAGAAATAGTGTATGTATTATTTTCATGACTGTTTTAAGTTTGTTTAGAAAAAATAGCAAGATACAATTTCTTTTTGATGTTAATGTGGCAGGGATTGCAGCGGTATCCTTTTGTGAGTGAGCGAACAAAAGATTTAGCGGAAAGCCCGGCTGCCACCCAAATATGTTTTTTAAAATGAACTTGTAACAAAGGTGACAAAATAGGATGAATTACTCTTTTACTTTTGGTGGCGTTAATAAGAAAATCCTAAAAATAAATTTAGATATGACAAATCAAGTTTTAACAGAGAAAGAAGTAGAAGTGGATAACATGTTTTGTTTTCAATGCCAGGAAGCGGCAAAAGGCGAAGGATGTACAATAAAAGGTGTTTGTGGGAAAACCGATGAGGTTTCGAATTTGCAAGACTTGTTGGTGTTTGTTTCGAAAGGTGTAGCAGTGCTTAATCAAATTGCAAATAACAATGACTTGCATATTAAAGCTGCCGATAAGTACATTATGGAAGCCTTATTTACAACGATTACCAATGCAAATTTCGATGAGAAAAAGATAGTTGCTAAAATTAAAGAGGGTTTTGAAATTCGACGTGTTGTTACACAGAAAATTGCTGCTGCTGGAATTATTTTGCCTGAAATGATGCATAGTTCTGCAACCTGGGAAAGCGATGATATTGCTGAATTGGAACGCAAAGCAAAGTTGGTTGGTGTTAAAGTTGAAGATAATGAGGATTTGCGTTCACTTAAAGAATTAGTGGTTTACGGCTTAAAAGGAATGGCAGCCTATGCTGAACATGCCTTGAACTTAGGATTTGTAAATAACGAGGTTGATGCTTTTGTTAGTAAAGCCTTGGCTGAAACAACTCGTACCGATATTGGTATGGACGAGTTGGTGCCTTTGGTAATGGAAACCGGGAAATATGGTGTTGATGTGATGGCTTTGTTAGATAAAGCGAATACTGAAAGCTACGGCAATCCTGAAATTACTGAAGTGAATATTGGAACGCGCAACAAACCTGCAATTCTTATTAGTGGTCACGATTTAAAAGACATGGAAGAACTATTGGCTCAAACCGATGGAACAGGCGTTGATGTGTATACACACAGCGAAATGTTGCCCGCCAATTACTATCCAAAATTTAAAAAATACGAGCATTTTGTAGGCAACTATGGAAATGCGTGGTGGAAACAGAAGGAAGAATTTGAATCGTTTAATGGCCCCGTTTTGTTTACTACGAACTGTTTGGTTCCTCCATCGAAGAGTTACATTGAAAGAGTTTACACAACCGGTTCTTCGGGTTTCGACGGCGTAACTCATATTGCCGATAGGGTTGAAGGTAAAGCAAAAGATTTTAGTGCTATTATTGAGCATGCTAAAAAATGTACTGCTCCAACTCAAATTGAAGAAGGTAAGATAGTTGGTGGTTTTGCTCACAACCAAGTAATGCAATTAGCCGATAAAGTGGTGGATGCTGTTAAAACTGGTGCTATTAAAAAATTCTTTGTAATGGCAGGTTGCGATGGTCGTATGAAATCGCGCGATTACTATACTGAGTTTGCAGAAAAACTTCCAAAAGATACCGTGATTCTTACTGCGGGTTGTGCAAAATTCCGTTACAATAAATTGCCTTTGGGCGACATCAATGGTATTCCACGTGTGTTGGATGCCGGGCAATGTAACGATTCGTATTCATTAGCAGTGATAGCTTTAAAGCTGAAAGAAGTATTTGAGTTGAACGACATTAATGAATTACCTATTGTTTACAACATTGCATGGTACGAACAAAAAGCAGTAATTGTATTGTTGGCCTTATTATTCTTAGGCGTGAAAGACATTCACTTAGGACCTACATTACCTGCATTTTTATCACCTGCTGTTGCCGATTTCTTGGTGAAAGAATTTGGTATTAATGTAAAAGGAAATGTTGATGCAGATATTGCAAAATTTATGGCTTAAGAATGAATGAACTGAAGGACTGAAAAGTTGAAGTTCAGAAAAGTTGTATATAAAAATGGAATACCGAAGAATTAATAATTCGTTCAGTATTCCATTTTCTTTTTACTCAGTTTTTGATAACACTGATCTAGGATCAGTTCAACTTTCGGGTTGAGAATTGACCTAAATCGCATATGATACAGACCCAAAATTAATTCAACAATATAATTTAGTTTCTAATCTCCTGTCATCATTCGCTTAAAGCCGGCTGGGCTCTTACTTCTTCCTTGATGAAGAAGTAAGCAAGAAATCAAGCAGAATTTAATATCCCCCCGCCCTTAGGATCACTAAGAAAACACACAAAAGCAAAATGACATGCA
>JAQIBQ010000345.1 GCA_027859005.1 Prolixibacteraceae bacterium
CGATAGTGTAGGGCTGTTGCTAAGGAATAGTCCCATTTCTTAACCTTTGCTAATAAAGTACGAACAAAAACGTACTTATTTAATAAAGGATACTTGTAACTTTGTGGCATGGTAGTACAAATCGCATTAATATTCTCGGTAGTTGTGCAATTCATTGCTTTCCTTATTACCATTAGCCTAATCCCTAAAACTAAGTTCAGTATAGCTTGGATTAGTATTTCAATAGGTTTTTTACTAATGGTAATACGTAGGTTGGTTGAAGTATTTTATTTTTTCAAAGAAATTCCTTCAGATAATACAACATTATTAAATAGTTGGATTGCGGTTATAATTTCACTAACCATGTTATTAGCTTCATTTTATATCCGTAAAATATTTGAAGTACTTAATCGTATTCATCAAGATCGAAAAGAGAATGAAGCCAAATTACTCTCAGCCATTATCTCTACTGAAGAAAAGGAAAGAAAGCATTTTTCCAAAGAGTTGCACGATGGATTAGGACCCGTATTATCCTCTGCGAAAATGACCATTTCAGCAATTAATAAAACAAATGTTGAAAAGCAAAATACAGATCTACTAGATAAGGTTGAGTCCTTGGTTGACAATGCTATTTTAACCACAAGGGAAATATCGAATCATTTAACTCCTCATGTATTGGAACGTTATGGTTTAAAGAAAGCCATTGAAACTTTTATACGGAATACAATGGTCAGTGAGACCATTCAAATAAATGTGTCTTCTAATTTAGGAACAAGAAGGTATAGCGATAGTATTGAAGTAATGTTGTACAGGATCTGTTGTGAGCTGGTAAACAATTCACAAAAACATGCTTTTGCTACTAAAATATCAATTGTTCTAACCGACAGAATTGGTGCGCTTGAACTAGAATATAAAGACAATGGAATAGGTTTTAACAGCAAACATGAGAAATATGGAATGGGATTAACAAATATTGTTTCAAGAGTGAAATCTTTAAACGGCTCAATAGAAATGATTAGCTCACCTAAAAATGGTTTTATAGCCAATGTCAAACTTCCTTATGATAACTAATTTGAAAATATATATTGTTGACGACCATTCTCTTTTTCGTGAGGGATTAAAGTTTTTATTGGGGAATAGTGAATACATTTCCGAAATTGAAGAGGCTGAAAATGGCATAATATTTCTTACCCATTTGAAAAACTTTAAGCCCGATGTGGTTTTAATGGATATTGACATGCCCGAGATGAATGGGATTGAAGCAACAAAGGAGGCTTTAAAGCTTATGCCCGAATTAAAAATCATTGCTCTCTCGATGTACTCCGATGAGAATTTTTATACTGAAATGATTGAAGCCGGGGCGAAAGGGTTTTTAGTAAAGAATTCCCAATTTAGTGATGTTCAAACGGCTATATTAGAAGTCTATAATAATAGAAATTATTTTTCACCAGAAATACTTTCTTCTATAGTAAGCAGTTTAAATAAAAAACATGAACAGCTTGAAAGTAGTGAACTAACAAAACGTGAACTCGAAGTGTTAATTAACATATGTATGGGATTTTCGAATTCCGAAATTGCAGAACAATTATCAATTAGTAAGCGTACTGTGGATAAACACAGGGAAAATATACTTTTCAAAACTGAATCAAAAAATACTGCAGAATTAGTTGTATACGCTATTAAGAACAGTTTTATTGAAGTCTGAATCTTTTCTACATCTTGATCTTTTCTACGTTTTTTTACTTAGAGCTAAGTAAAAGGACGTAATTTTAAAATGCGACATTAAACTGTTTTACACAGCATTAAATATGCTGAGTTTTGTCCTGTGAATAAAAACCAGGATATGAAACGAATCAAAATTATTATTTTAGCATTAATTTTTATTGTTTTATTTAGTTCTTGTGCGACTAAATCCAGTAAAGAAAACACCGTTAGTATTTCAGGAGCTTTTGCCATTTATCCTTTAGTGGTAAAATGGTCAGAGGAATATAAAAAGGAAAATCCTGCGGTACGTTTTAATATTTCGGGAGGTGGTGCAGGCAAAGGTATGGCCGATGCTTTGGCTGGAGCTGTGGATCTTGGCATGTTTTCGCGTGAAATTTCACAGGCAGAAAAGGACAAAGGTGTTTGGTGGGTTGGACTTACCATCGATGCGGTTGTTCCTACCATCAGTAATAAAAATCCGTTCTTGGAATCTTTAAAAAAGCGAGGCCTTACTCGCGATGAATTTAAAGCCATTTTCATCGACAAAACCATACTAACTTGGAATGAGTTTTTGGGAGGTGAAAAGGAAAATTCAATTTCTGTTTATACGCGTTCCGATGCATGCGGTGCTGCAGGAACTTGGGCCAAATATCTTGGCGGAAAGCAAGAAAACCTAAGTGGTGTTGGTATATATGGCGACCCTGGATTAGCGGAGGCCGTTAGTAAGGATCCAGATGGAATTGCCTTTAATAATACCATTTTTGCCTACGACATAAAAACTGGAGCAAAACGTGAAGGGATTGAAGTTATTCCAATCGATATTAATGAAAACGGAAAGGTAGATACTGAAGAAAATTTCTACGATTCATTTGACCGGTTGCTTCTAGCCATTGCCAATAATGTTTATCCTGCTCCGCCAGCACGGGAATTGTATTTCGTATCCAAAGGCTTACCACAAAAAAAAGTAACACTCGATTTTATTAAGTGGACACTTACCAAAGGGCAAGTTTATGTTCAAGAAGCAGGATATGTACCTATTGAACAAACAAAGATTGATGCATATATAAACAAGTTACAGATTCAATAGTATAAGTCTTTTATACAATGTTATACCGAAGAATATTTATTGAAAAGGCTTCTACTACTTGGATGGTTCTATCCATATCAATCATCCTAGTTTTGCCCTTACTTATTGGAATAGGTTTATACGTTAAAGCCAATCCTTTATTCGAATACATGTCATTGGGCGATCTTATTTGTTCAAGCACATGGCTTCCAAATGAAAAAGAGTTTGGTTTTTTACCATTTATTCTTGGATCCTTACATGTTACATTTATTGCTTTTTGCCTGTCGGCTCCTGTCTGTTTGCTTTCGGCTATATTTCTGACCCAATTTTCATCAAAGCGTTTTATGTATTTTATGCATCCTGTAATTGATATTTTAGCGGGTTTACCTTCAGTGATTTATGGTGTTTGGGGAATTATCGTAATAGTACCATTTATCTCTGATTACTTGGCACCATTGTTTGGAGTGAAAAGTTCGGGCTACACTATTCTTGCCGGTGGAATTGTGTTGGCGGTAATGTGTATTCCTTACATTCTGAATATGCTGATTGAGGTCTTCAATACAGTGCCTGCGGGATTAAAAGAAGCATCACTTTCATTGGGGGCTACTTTTTGGGAAACGGTGAAGCATGTGGTAATCAAAAAAGGAATTCCCGGTATAATATCGGCTTTCGGCCTGGGTATTGCCAAAGCTTTTGGAGAAACAATGGCGGTTATGATGGTCGTTGGGAATATGGTTCAAACCAAGTTTCATCTTTTCGATGCAGGCTATCCTCTTCCGGCACTTATAGCCAATAATTATGGCGAAATGCTTTCAATTCCAATGTACGATTCAGCGTTAATGTTTTCGGCTTTACTCCTGTTTGTTATCATCTTACTTATAAATCTTGTTTTCAGATATTTCATTTACAGAACGAAGAAATATGAATAAGCGAAAAATTATAGAAGAGAAACTGTTCAGGGTTTTGTCGGCTGTTGCTACTTACTCCTTAATTGCCACGCTGGCATTTATCATTATTCTGATTTTTATCAAAGGCTTTCATGCTTTGTCGTGGGATATGGTTTTTAAAGCTCCCAAAGGAGGGTATTATTATGGCGGCGAAGGCGGTGTTTTAAATGCCATTGTTGGTTCATTGTATATTTCAATTGGAGCAACCCTTATTGCAACCCTTATTGGTGTACCCGCGGCCTTATTTATTAATGTGCATTTGGCAAGATACAAGCGAACTCAAAATACAATTCGCTATATAATCGATGCATTGTGGGGAGTCCCTTCTATTGTTTACGGAGCTTTTGGTTTTTCCTTAATGCTATTTTTAGGAATGAATGCTTCTCTTCTTGCAGGGATAATAACCGTTGCTTTGCTAATCACTCCCATCGTTGTCAGAACTTTTGACGAGGTTTTATGCACCATTCCCAAAGGCTTATACGAGGCGTCGATGGCACTCGGTTCAACGCGCAGCGAAATATCGTTCAAAATAATATTTAAACAAGGATTTCCGGGTTTTATAACCGCCTTGCTTCTGGCATTTGGTAGAGGAATTGGGGATGCTGCTTCAGTTCTTTTTACTGCTGGTTATACCGACCTTATTCCAATACATCTCGATGAACCTGCGGCAACATTACCCTTGGCTATTTTCTTTCAATTAAGCTCTCCAATACCCGAAGTTAGGGAACGCGCTTATGCGGCAGCTGTTATATTAACCATTATCATTCTAATAATTAGTCTGGCAGCACGCTTTCTTTCTAAAAAATATACGAAAACCAATTTAAAATAAGATTGACTATGTATCTGCTAAAAGAAGAAATGATCGCCCACGATAAAACGATAAATATTATGAAGACAGATATTGATACTGAATCTGTGCTACAGATTAAAAATTTGAACGTCCACGCTGGTGATCATCATATTTTAAAAAATATTAACCTAAGAATTCCTAAGAATAAAGTCATTGTATTACTAGGTCCTTCAGGGTGCGGAAAAACCACACTTCTTAAATGTATGAATAGACTCACCGACATCAATAAAGAACTTGAAGTAAGCGGACACATATACATTGAGAATGATGATATTTTAAATACATCTACAAATGTACCGTTGATAAGGCAAAAAATGGGATTGCTTGGTCAACGTCCTTATCCATTGCCAATGTCGATTTATAAAAACGTTGCTTATGGTATACGTTTAAAAGGGGTTAGAGATAAAAAAATGATCAATTATAGCGTTGAAAAACATTTGAAAGAGGTTGGATTGTGGGATGAAGTAAAAGACCGCCTCCACCATTCTCCAGGTATTCTTTCCATTGGGCAGCAGCAGCGTTTGTGCCTTGCTCGTGGACTAGCAGTGAAACCGCGAATAATACTGGCTGATGAACCAACTTCAGCACTCGATCCAATTTCGAGTAAAATCATTGAAAACCTATTTAGGGATCTAAAATTGAACTATACAATAATTCTTGTGACTCATGTACTTAGGCAGGCAGTAAGACTAGCCGATAATGTAGTGTTTATGTCAAACGGTGAAATTATAGAGCAGGGGAGTCCCCAAAAATTGTTCAAGCACCCTAAATCAGCTAAGTTGAAAGAATACATGGTTAATGGAAATTAGTCAAGCACAAAATCAGTTCTAATTTTAAAATTAACTCATGATACAAATAAAACATATTTTAAGTATTGCAATTTATTTTGTTTTTATAACAGCATCTGCACAAAGCGATTTATTTCAAATAAATGCGGAATTACGTCCGAGATTAATTATCGATGATGGTTACAAAACACCCAAAGCAAAAGGTGATGATACCCCCGTTTATTCTACACAAAGAACACGCTTGAATTTTTTGTTTCGCAATGATAAGTTGGAGACTTTTATATCGGTTCAAGATGTACGGATTTTTGGTGACGACGACAATTACAAAACGAGCGGAGTCTTCGGAAATACCAATAGCCTTTGTTTACATCAGGCATGGGTGAAGTTGAATATAATTGAACCCTTGTCGCTTAAAGTCGGCAGACAACAATTATTGTACGACGACCAACGTATCCTGTCAACACGAAACTGGAACGATTACCAGGTAACTTACGATGCACTATTGGCCGAATATAAAACAGATCAACACCGCTTGCATATTGGTTTAAGCTATAATGCCGACAATAAAGCCAGCTTACTGTTTGCACCTGAGAAATTTAAATCCTTCGACTTCATTCATTATCAGTACCAATTTAATCAATTCACTTTGTCGGCAATTGCAATTCTAACAGGCAATACACTCACCGATGTAAGTAAACAGGTGTTTTACATGGGAACTTATGGAGCTAATGCCGTTTACAAAAGCAATAAAGCCAATGCCCGTTTTTCAGCATACTATCAGCATAATCTGAACAATATTGGAGGCAATGTTTCAGCAGCATGTATTTCAGCTTATGCTGAAGTTGAAATGATTGAGAAACTTAGTTTAGGATTAGGTTATGATTACCTTTCAGGAAACGATGAAGCATCAGCATCAACCACCAACCACCGTTTTGATATACTATATGGTCGCAGGCACGGTTGGTACGGTTATATGGATTATTACAGCACCACACCGCAACAAGGCTTACAGGATTGCATGGCGAAGCTTAGCTACAACCCTCAAAAAGAACTTAGTATAGAAATGCATTATCACTATTTCTTGCTTGCTGCAGATAAATTTGATACTAGCAATCCAACTATAAAATTAAGCATGCAATTAGGCAACGAACTTGATTTGAAAATGAAATGGAAAGTTTATCAAGAGGCAACGCTCGAATTCGGATATTCTATTTATGGAACAACAGATACTCTAGAACAGCTCAAAAAGGTAAATGGAGAAGATCTTAAAACACCTCAATTTTGCTACTTTATGCTTACAATTCAGCCATCGGTTCTATTTTAATAACTCGTTTGGTATTTTTATTCTCTTTTAGGATTATAATACCTCGAGGCTTGCCCCGAGGATATTTACTCATGAAGATGGCGATGATCATCAGTGGGCCCATTAATTGATGAATAATAGAATTGTTAGCAAAAGTACATTTTCCCAACACTCCTTTTTCTATCATCCCAAGAATCCAATAGCCCAAAAAATAATCCCAATCATCACAAGTGTAACCGCGGCATTTAATAAAGCTGTTTTGTATAAATCACAGGCAGATATTTCTTTTTTATTTTCTCCAATAAATTGTTTCTCAACAATTTTGCCGTGATAAATATTTGGTCCTCCAAATTGGCAATTGAGTATACCTGCCAAAGCTGCTTCAGGGTAGCCTGCGTTTGGACTAGCGTGTTGGTGGCCAAATTTGAAAATGAATTTAAAACCTCTAAAACTGAAGGTAAGTAAAACCATCAAAAGGGCTGTAATTCGTGCCGGGATGAAATTTACCACGTCGTCGAAACGGGCAGCAAAGCAACCAAAATCTTTGTATCGTTCACTTTTATAGCCAATCATCGAGTCGAGTGTATTGGCCATTTTGTAGGACATCATCAGTGGAAAACCGCCGATGGCATAGTAAAACAATGGTGCAATTACCCCGTCACTGAGGTTTTCGGCCAATGTTTCAAGTGTGGCTATTCTGATTTGATTTTCATTCAGGTTGGAAGTATCTCGTCCAACAATAAAACAGAGTTGCTTTCGTCCTGCTTCTAAGCCATTTTTTGAAAGCTGGTTTTCAACTTTTAAGCCTTCTGAAATTAAGCTTCTATTTGCCAATCCGTAAAAAATGATGATGGATGAAATTGCATAAAATGCAAGCTGGTTAAGGAGAATTGCTTGCTGAATCAAGAAGAATAATAGCCAGGTGAAAAACAGGAGCGTGATGGCAATTAAAGCGCCTTTTCGTTTGCTCTGATCTCCGTTGTTGAACTTTTGTTCGGTCTTCGCAATGGCCCATCCAAACCAGCGTATGGGGTGTGGAAGCCAGTTTGGATCGCCCAAAACCAAGTCGAGCACAAAGCCAATTAGAAGAGGATAAACAAGTTGTTCGGTTGTCATGATAAATTCGTTAACCATTTTTTTGTGGCATTAACTAAAAGCGCATCGAATGTTGATGTTTGGGTGGCTACCCTGAAATGTACTGAACTTAAACTTCTGAAATTTGAAGCATCACGGATTAAAAAACCGTGTTCTTTAATCAAATATTTTTTTAACTCCGCAGCATTTCCTTTTTTTAATTTAATCAGAAAGAAATTACAATTCGAAGGAAGCACTTCCAATTCTGGAATTTCTTGTAAGGCTTTTTGAAAAGTATGGGAAGCTTGAATGATGGACGGTATATCGGGCAGTAATTTTTTATAGTTTTTAAGAATAAACGAACCGGCTTTCTGAGCCAAAACATTTACTCCCCAAGGGATTCCAAAGCGATTGATATTGTTAACGATTTGTGGATGGGCGATGAGATAGCCCAAACGTAACCCGGCGATGGCAAAGGCTTTGGTT
>JAQIBQ010000540.1 GCA_027859005.1 Prolixibacteraceae bacterium
AAAAATAGAGAACCTCAAGTTCTTGTTCACTAACATTTTTTAAATCTATTTTTTTATTCTTTTCAGACATTATCTTTAATGTTTAAATTATATTCTAGATAGTGTTTACAATTATTCCAACCGTTTAATCCACGGTGACAAAATACATTTTTGTAAATAACTAAATCTGATCCTTTTTTATCTTCTTTGCCCTGGTACAAAGGGCAGGTGGGTGCGTATATGCAAAAGTTTTTTCTCCCCATATTAAATGTGTTTGTAATAAACATTCATACTTTCAATTTTTCCGGCAATATTGGTGTTATTAATTAAGGTGCCCGAGTAGTGATAATTTAGCCTTAAGAAGGTTTTATTCATTGCAATAGAATTTAAACGAGCAATGGTGTAAAGCGTACTTATACCTTGTGCCTTCATTTCTGCCTCCATGCTGCTTAATAATAAGTTGGCTAGGCCTCTGCCTTGGAATTCTGAACTTGTAGCAAAATCAGTCATTTCAGCATTCATCCCTTTTTTATCTATTTCAGAAGAAGCTATACCTGCTAGTTTTCCTTCAATTTCAACACCATAATATTGTACATCCTCTTCCATTGTTTGTAAAATGTAATTGGGATTGTGAATTGGAAAAGGATAACTCAAAAATATCTGTTTATAGATCTCTACAATTGAAGGCACATCATTTTCATTCAACTTACGAACAGTAAATTCAGAAGCTGAATTTTGTGCATGTGCTTTAGTTAAATCCTTTTGATGTAACAATTCACTTAGTGTAGCAAGTTTTGAGTTTTCATTAGTCTGTTGACGTTTTGAATCAATGAATTTTGAAACAAAAAATGCATCCTCCTTCTTGTTGAAAAACTTGGGAATTGAAGCTTCCAGAACATACCCCTCTGAAAAAAAAAGAGGAGCTGCCCATTTTGGAATTTTACAAAATATTTTGCTGTATTTATTCTCACTTGAAATTTTGTGTAGCGTTTGGATAATGTCCGAAGAATCATCCTTTGCTAATTTCATTAAATAGATACGATCGTTTAGCTTTCCATGTTGAAGCAAGGATCCATGCTTAAGGATTTCGATGCTATCACTCATTTTCGTCCCTTCTCAACAAACGTTCGTTGTCCTCAGGAATTAAAGAAATAGTGTCATTAGAGTCAGATAGTAACCCTTCAATGCCGATAGCATCCGATTCATCTATTTCACTAAGATTTAATTCCAGGTTACAGTTATCACAATCTCTGTTACATAATTTATATTCATAATTATCGGGTTCCTTGTACGAAGTGATCACCCCCTCGTAATTTCTTAGAATCACTTTATTGGTCGACCATGAAATTATATAATTTGGCATTACCGGAATTTTACCTCCACCTCCTGGAGCATCAATAACATAAGTAGGGCGTGCAAAACCACTGGTATGTCCAATCAAACTTTCCATTATTTCTATCCCTTTTCCAATCGGAGTTCTGAAATGCGACAATCCTTCCGATAAATCACATTGGTATAAATAATAAGGGCGTATTCTATTTTGAACTAGTTTGTGTAACAATGATTTCATGATTCGTGGACAGTCGTTTACATTGGCCAATAACACCGATTGATTGCCCAGCGGGAATCCACCATCAGCTAATTTTGCAATTGCTTCTTTTGCCGAGGCTGTTATTTCACGAGGGTGGTTAAAATGGGTATTGATCCAAAGTGGCTGATGCTTTTTCAGAACAGCCACCAACTTATCTGTTATTCTATAGGGCAATACAACGGGCATTCTTGTTCCTATACGAATAATTTCCACATGAGGTATCTTTTCGATTTCGGTAAGTAACCAGTCAATCATATCATCTGGCAACATAAAAGGGTCTCCACCCGATAATAATACATCTCTTACTTGTGGCGTATTGGCAATGTATTCGATCCCTTTTAATAGTTGTTTCTTTGAGGGAACAAAATCAACATCTCCAACTTTTCGCTTGCGTGTGCAGAACCTGCAATACATTGAGCAAGTATTACTCACATGAAATAAAACTCTGTCGGGATATCGGTGTGTAATACCTTCGGTTGGACTGTCTTTATCTTCAGATAAAGGATCCGAAAGTTCAGAATCTAAGGTTATTAATTCTTCTATTCCTCCAAATGCCTGCCTGAATACAGGGTCGTTTTTATAATTATTTTTGTCGATGAGTGAGAGGTAGTAGGGCGTTATGGATAAGGGGAATTTATCGAAAGTTTTTACTAAATCTTGTTTTTCTTTTTCCTCAAATTTTATTCCTGTGAGAAACTCAAACTGTTCAATCGATCGTATGGAATGTTTTAATTGCCATTTCCAATCTTTCCAGTTTCTTAAATTTGGTGTTTCTTCAATTTTGTTTGCAATTGCTTTTTGTGAGTTGTTGTAAATCATAAATTATTTTCCCTTTCTTTTCAAGTCATTCGTTTAGAAACCTTTTCTTTTATTTAAAAAGGCATTTGTGATTAGTACTTGTCGTAACTTTTTGCTTCGTCGATCATTCAGATTCAACTAACAATAATGTTTTTTTACTAAGTAACAAGATATTAATCTTTACTACACAAATAGTTTCTAAGCGTACAAAATTATAAAAATGGAATGGGAATACTAATTTATTCTAACTAATTTTGATCAATTCGATTTTAGGAATGATTTTTTGTAAGTTATTTTGAGATGATTTTGCCGTCGTCAACATCCTCTAGGTTAGTGCATAGTGTGATTGTTGGAGATGATTCAACTTGTTCAATATCTAATAATCGAACAAAGGCTTCTAAACTCTCTTCTATTTTTGAAAGTTCAGCATTATCAAGTTTCTGAAGTTTAATTGATAATTGTTCGTGTATCAGTAATGATATAGGTTGATTCAGGGATTCATCCCGATTCTGGAATATCTGTACTAATTCAATCTACTGTTTTAACTTCGCTCTCAGTATGACATTGTGTACAATCACCTCTATTGAATGGTGAATCTGATTTAGTCACAAGTAAACTACTGCTATATAATGCACCTGAAATAATTGATATTGTTACAAATGCTACGATTAAATAAAGGTGTAAATTTTTTCATACGCCTTCGGTTAAAAACTTTTGATATTCAATATTATTATAAATTGAATTCATTGTTCATGCATCTTTATAAGAAATAAAGGGTGGATGAAGAATGTATGGATAAATGTGTATGTGCTTTGTGTTTCTTACGGGGAAATACAAGTATTTTATAAACTGTTACTTTTTTTTGAACTGTTAATATTATTCAGGTCTTTTGCTCGTTTATTTGAAGCTATTCTTTTTGATTTGAGTAGCCTAAAATCTTAAACATTTCTTCTGCTGATTGTTCTGGTCGATATTCGTAATCGAAGAAATTCCCTTTTTCATCTCTGTCAATAATAACATGTTTTGGAGATGGGATTAAACAATGCTTAATACCTCCGTAGCCGCTTATTGCATCTTGATATGCTCCGGTATGGAAAAATCCTAAGTACAAAGGTTCTTTGTCTGTATCCTTATAGGCCGGAAGTAATACTTCTTGGTTAAAGTCTTCTGAATTATAGTAGTCAGAATGGTCGCAACTAATTCCTCCGATGTTAATTCGTTTGTATTCGTTGTCCCATTTATTAATCGGTAGCAAAATGAATTTTTCAAAAATAGACCAGGCATCAGGAATGGTATTCATTAAGCTGTTGTTTATGATGTACCAACATTCAGTATCATTTTGTTGCTTTTGATCAAGAACTTCGAAAATTATTGCGCCGCTTTCTCCAACAGTATATCGACCAAATTCAGTATAGATATCAGGTTCACGAACATTCTCTTTGTCGCAGGCATCCTTTATATTCGTGATGATTTCCTTTATCATGTATTCGTAATCGTATTCAAAACCCAGATGATTTCGGATAGGGAAACCACCTCCTAAATTAAATGAGTCAAGTGAATCGCATTGTTTCTTCAGGTCTATATATAATTTTAATGCTTTTTGAAATTCACCCCAATAATATAAACTGTCTTTAATGCCTGAATCAACAAAAAAGTGAAGCATTTTTAGTTCAATGTTCTTTTTGTCTTTTATGTGTTTGGTGTAGAAATCAAGAATTTCTGTATTCCTAATTCCCAATCGTGAAGTGTAGTACGACGATTGAGATTCTTCATTTATGGCCATTCTAATGCCAATATTCACCTTGGTTTTACCCGCTTTTTTTTCTATTCTTTCCAGCTCATTTATACTGTCGAGAACAATTGTGCTGTTAATAAATCCAGCTTGTTGTAGCTTCAATATTTTATTGAGGTAATCGTTAGTTTTATATCCGTTATGAATAATTTTACGATCCTTGGCAATTTTACCATCACGATATAGATTCAGAATTAGATCAATGTCGAAAGCCGATGACGTTTCGATATTCACGTTGTGTTTTAATGCCTCGTTAATTACGTGTGAAAAATGGTTGCACTTGGTACAATAGCAATAGTAATATTTGCCTTTGTAGTCAATTTTCTTAATCGCTCGATTAAAAAGATTTCTCGATTTTTTAATTTGATCTCCAATTTTGGGAAGGTAAATTAACCTAAAAGGAGTTCCATACTTTTCAATTAAATATTTAATTGAAACACCTTGGAAGGTTAAAAAATTATGGTGCAAATCGAAACCTTCCTGTGGAAAGTAATAGCTCTGCTCGATCAAATCAAAATAAGTATTTTTCATTCGTCTAAATAAATAATTTTCATAAGTGACTCAGGGAACTTGCCAAGAAAAATTTTTTTCAGATAATTGAAAAG
>JAQIBQ010000003.1 GCA_027859005.1 Prolixibacteraceae bacterium
CCATAGTATTTCTTCATATTTTCAAATGTCTTTTTGTTGATTTTAGCCGGGCTTGGCTGGCCAATTTGAAATATCCCCATTTGATAAACCCCTAAATAGGTGCCGGTTTGAGCATCAATAAAGCCAATCTTGTGTACATATGTTTCTTTGTTAAGCAAATAATAGATCATAAATGCTTCATCTTCTTTTGCATCAAGAATTACAGCTTTCCATTCCTCGGAAGAAACAATTTTGAATTCATACGTATAATTCTCTTTTATAACCTCTTCGGTCACCTTTTCGTGCAAATATTCTTCTGGAATATATAAAGTCTTTCCCTTAAGTTCAGATGTCTTTCCCATCATCGTTTGGTAAACCTGCCAATGGTTTACAGCCTCTTTATTATGAATTTTTTCCAACATGGTTTGCATTAGTCGTACGCTGTATACTATCAAAGCTTTGCTAATTCCACTTTCCGAGAAAGGCAATTCGAATCGAAGCAACGGAAAACCTCTTCCTGTACTTAATAGTAAAGAAGGATCCAATAAATTTGCGTTATAATTACGGGAATTATTATATGATGCATTATCTCCAATAAACAATACATATACATTTTTGTCACTTTTGGCTTTTTGAATTGCTTCTTTAAGTGGTAATACTTCGCTTATTTCCGAGTATGTCCAGTATTCTTTAATAATCGATTCAATATTTGCATTTATCTTATCAATTTCTTGAGTTTCTTCTGCACTTTCACGTTTTTTATGTTCATAAACACAAATAATAATCTTAGCATTTTTGATTTCAACCGATTCTTTATAATTGATTCCCGTCAACCTCCCTGCCTGACTTGGGGCAGCCAAGGCAGTTATCATAATAATAGAAAGTAAAATTTGTTTCATAGTTGTTGTTTGGTTTGGTTTTTTCTTTTTACTGGCTTAAGCGTCTAACTTATTTCTGATATTTTGTTTTTATTTTAACCGTTTATACAATAGTTCTATACTCCTGCAATTTACTTTTACATTCTTCTCGTTAAAAACGAGGAACTAAAAGCCAACTCGTCACAGACGAGTAGCAGTGGAAGTTTGTCATCTCGAACACCGTGAGAGATCCCTTAGCATTAACAGGAGATTTTTCAATGCGTTGCTTTTTTCTTTAATAGCAACTTGCTTTTTCTTATTTGTTTTATCATTATTCTTGTTCTAATTTATTCTTCCTTAGCCTATGGCTAAACCACACGATTCACTCGTGCGGTAGCGGGGAAAATTTAAAACGTAGGAAATTCAGGAACCTTTTTCTCTTCACCATCCTTTTCATAAGAGAATTTAAAATCCCACAATTCGATATGTATATCATCGACTTTTCGGAAAGTAATAATTAGTAAACTTCCACCCTTCTTCCCATTGACATATACCCTAAACCTATAAAATACATTTTGACCATCCGTGGAAAACGATTTTAGATAATTTCGCTCATAATCTAAATATCGACCTTCGGAATTCATTGTTTGATAACTTTCTATTTTTTTCTCAATATGATTTGGTTTCCTAATATTAAGTTTGTCGGGTTTTTTAATAATATTGCGCAATCCAATACTATCTTTATTATTTAATAAATTTTCTACTCCTTTTGAACATTTTATAATTTCATCAATATCTAATGTCAGGTATTGAGACCAACATGAATAATTAATTAAGATAAATGTACTAAACAATAAGATTCGTCTCATATTTATTATTTATTATCAAATGACATGTGTTAATTGGATCAAATTATCTATCTGATTTTCTTTTCTTTTTCGTATCTAAATTTTGATCAGAATTTAACTTCACCCACTCGCCAAACTCAACAATGCTATCATTATGTTTGTCGATGTCAGGTAAGTGCCCATCAACAATATATTGTGCTATTTCAATTCGGAAACTTACAGCATCAAATCCTTCAGGTGCTTGGTTGAATTTATCAGGCAAAACAATATCAATCTGATTAAATGCAGTTATCCATGCTTCTTTTTGTATCATCATATCTCCCCAATTATCATTATTAATAGCGGCTGGAGAGAAATGGTACAACCCCTTCATTTCTACGAGATCAGTGGAGGATTATTACTCAAGAGATCCCTCAACTTCGCTCGGGATCAGTTCGCCTTGATAATTTCACTGACTTTATCACAACAGAACTAAATGAATTCGCTTTTAATGATATCGATATGTTTTTATCATCAACATTCAAGATTATTTTTTTGGGTTCAGCATTTTCGTTTTGAACTACCAGTACAATACTAAGATCAGGATTCTCAAAGGCTAATAAATTAGAAAAGGCACCACCAGTTTTTAAAAGCTTTGCTCCTGGTTTCACAAAATGACTAACATGTTTTAACAGGTAATACTCATGATTATAACGAAAGGTCTTATCTTCCTTATTTACTGTAATTAGTGAATTCTGACTCCATCCCCAACGGCTAATACCGCCTTCCTTCAAGGCTATGTTCCAATACAAATAAGAACTAGCTCCATTTGAAATGTAATGTTTCATTAAATCCCAGCTGTGCAAACAATGCTTCCAATCGTTTTTACCATTGCCACATTCTTGTTCAGTTTGGTACAATTTAAGCAAAGGGTATTTTTTATGTACACCGGGAATGGCACCTTTCCCTGCCCACTGAAAACCAACTCCGGCAATAAACTTAGCTGCATCTGGGTCATTCAAAATAGTGTCGGCCATTGCTAAAGAGGGGCGTTCCATAGTTCCAAGCATTAGCTCAACACCAATTTCATCCATGGTTGGACCAAGATACTTTCCAATAAATTCAGCAAGACCTTTGGCAGTCCAAGTGCAACTCGGAAAGTTTTGACATGAATTCCATTCGTTTTGAGGCATCACCATTTCAATGTTGATATTTTGTTGTTCATATGCCTCAACAAACTTTTTAAAATACAAGGCATAAGCATTGAAATAGGCGGGTTCCTGAATAAACATATTGGTGCCTTCAGCTCCTTGTTTCTCGAAAGCAAGATTATTACGATATTGTTCGGCAACGCTTTCCGGAGAGCTAGCACAGGCATAATGTTTATTCCACTTCATCCATGATGGTGGACTCCAAGGCGATGCCCAAACTTTCAAATTCGGATTGTGTTTTTGAGCTTCGTGGATATAGGGTATTAGGGTATTTAAATCGTTATCAATACTAAAGTTATCCATTGCAAAATCTCCCTCAAATTCGTTGTAGGAATACCAGTCCAGCGAAAAGTCGTTGGCACCAACCGGCATGCGGCAAATGGTAAAATTCGCACCTACTTCAGGAGTAAAGAATTCGTTAAAGATAGTTTCCTGATCAGTTTCGGTCAAACTAGTAATGGCTTCCCAACCCAATTCATTAAAACAGCCGCCAAAACCTTCCATTGTTTGATCGGTTTTGGACCGGTCGATAATTACATCTGCTTTTGCTTCTGTATCGATAACTTGAATTTCTTTTTCCACAAGCCACGCGTGCTGTTCAGTTGTGGTAACAATACTTATATTCTGTTGGGTGCAAGACGCAATTAATGCTGATGCTATTAATAAAATACTGAATTTTTTCATCTTTATTTATTTTTCACCTGTGTACTCAAATCAATTGAACGATGCTATAGCTTTAGAAGCTTTACCAGAGCTAGTAGCGTACATTCCAACGTAAGGACCGTTAAAGCCTCCTGCAACTTCAAAAGAAATAATCGACATATCCTGAATGCCTCCAATGGTTTTCATTTCTTCTTCTGTTTCGCCATAACTAAAAGTCAACTCCAATCCATTTCCTTCTGCTCTAAGAATAACACTTTTACCAGAATAGGGAACTCTTGCTTCTTCTGTCTTTTTTCCTGGTAGGGTTTTAATAACTACAAGTTCGTTTTTTTCTTTTAGAAATTGATAATGACATTCACTGCGGCGATATAGTATCATACCTGCTTTTTCATTCTCCTTTTTACTATTGAAATCCATTTGCATTGTTGCCGTAAACTTATGATGCTGTATTCTACGTGCCACCAAGGATGGAGTTACCAAGCTGTCTAAAACCTCTTTCCTTAATTTGAGGCTTAGTTTGCTATCGTTAACTTCATACCACTTTTCGAGAGGGGCTCTTAATACATTCCACTCCAAAGCTAATACATTGCCCTCAAATTCGTCTTTTGCTGGTTTTGACTCAAAAGGAGTCCATGGCAAGTTTGGACGTTTCATCTCAGGCTCAACAATTCCTTTTCCTACATTGAAAATAGGAGTTTGTCCTTCGAAAGTTACTGGGCACAAAAAAGTTTCACGCGCTAACAAAGTATAGCCATCTACATATCGTTTGCCAAGCATCACTGCCCACCATTCGCCATTTTGTGTTTCAATAATGTCGGTATGGCCAATTGAATGAAAAGGATAATCACGCCCTAAGTGTCGATGAGTTAAAACAGGATTAACCTGATCTGCCACATAAGGTCCCCAAACGGAATCGCTATGGTGCACTGTTGTTGAATGGTTGTAGCCTGTTCCGCCCTCAGCCACCATTAGCAAATATTTGCCATTAATTTTATACAAATGTGGACCTTCTGTCCAAACCGCATTGTTTGCATGTCCATAGGTGAGTTGTTTCCTTTTCCCAACCAGTTTACCTTGTTTTGTATCTAGCTCTTGTAACCAAGCGCCCTGCTGATCGGGCCAATCTTGCGTTTCCTTCAAATTTCCATGCCCTACATAATAACAAGTACCGTCATCGTCCCACATTAGGGAAGGATCAATGCCAGGAGCATCGAGCCAAACAGGATCAGACCATGGACCAGCTGGGTTTTCAGCAGTAATGTAAAAATTGCCACCCTTTTCACATTGTACACAAGTATTTATCAAATAAAACAAGCCATCGTGATAGCGTATAGAAACTGCAAAAACACCCATATAGTCGCCCAAACCTTGTTGCAGAAGCAATTGATCCGGACGATGAATTCCATAACCTATCAATTCCCAGTTTACCAAATCTTTACTATGATGAATTGGCATTCCAGGAAACCATTCAAAAGTTGAGTTCACTAAATAATAATCATCTCCTACTCTACATATCGAAGGATCGGGGTGATAACCTGGTATAATTGGATTTTTGAATGTATCGGGTTGGGCAAAATTTGAAACAACTATTAAAAGAAATAAAATGGTAATTATTCCCTTCCTGAACTTGAAAAATTGAGGTCTGTAATTTGATGTAATTTTCATTAATATCGATTTTATATTCTCAAAGTATATTTAACCTATTTGATTATTTAACAAATCTTAAATTCTCAGCAAATTTATCAAAACCTGCACGCTTAACTGCTGATTCTTGAAAGACGTCATTGAATTTTTCTTTCGTAAGATTCTCCCAATCAACTTTAGTCATTTTAAGAAATTCGGGATGAGGTTTGAATTCTTCAACATCTGTTGTCTTTGGTTTTTGGTTCCAAGGGCAAACGTCTTGACATATATCGCAACCAAAAGCACGTCGCATTAATTTTGGTCGGAATTCATCGGGAATTTCTTCTTTCAATTCAATGGTCAGGTACGATATGCATTTGCGGGCATCGAGCACATATGGTTTAACAAAAGCTTGAGTAGGACAAGCACTGAGGCATTGATTACAACTACCACAATGTTCCTTTCCATAGGGTTGATCGTATTCCAGATCCAAGTCAATAATCAATTCGGCAATGAAAAAGAAAGAACCCAATTCCTTGTTCAACAATAAACCATTTTTACCAATCCATCCTAGTCCTGCTTGTACAGCCCAAGCTCGTTCTAAAACTGGAGCAGAATCGGTAAACATTCGACCTTGTATTGGGTCAATTTCTTCATTAATGTAATCAAATAAATGCTGAAGTTTTTCCTTTATTACAATATGATAGTCCTTTCCATAGGCATATTTTGAAATAATTGGAATTCCACTTCCGCTTTGCAATTGTTCTGGGAAATAATTTAGCAAAACTACTATTACCGACTTTGCACCTTCGACCAATATGGTGGGATCTAATCTCTTCTCAAAATGATTGGCCAGATAGCCCATTTTTCCATTGTAGTTGTTGCCAAGAAATTCCTTTAATCGTTCCTCTTCTTCTTTCAGCTTTCTGGCTTGTGCAATGCCACAGGCTGAAAAACCAAGTTCTTGGGCTTTTTGTTTGATTAAAGATGATTTTGAAATTGACATGAAACAAAGATAATAGTATCGCCGCAATGCGGCTAATAAAAAACACACCCTAATTACTACCAAATTATCGCTGCGATGCAGCTATGCTATAAAAAAACAGCCATTTCGTAAAAATCTGAACAATAATTTAATAAAACCGCATAGCGGTGAAAATTATGGTAACAAAAGAAACATCCAAGTTAACATAAACCGCGTAGCGGTGAAATTATACTTAATCAATAATAGAAAATTTACTTAACTTGAATAAAAAACTTAAACATGGCTAACACCTATACCCAACTAAACGTTCACATTGTTTTCGCTGTTAAAGGCAGAGCAAATATTCTAACTTCAAATTTTAGAAATACACTTTTTGAATATATTACGGGTATTCTAAAAAACCTTGAGCAATACCCACTTTCTGTAAATGGATATAAAGATCATGTTCATTGTTTCTTTGAGCTTAATCCTAATAGTTCCGTTGCCGACATTGCAGGAAAAGTAAAAGCCAATTCTTCGAAATGGATTAACAAGAATAAATTTGTTTTAGGTCATTTTGAATGGCAACGAGGATATGGTGGTTTTACCTATTCAAAGAGTCAACGAAATACTGTAATCAATTATATAAAAAATCAAGAACAACATCATTCAACGAAATCATTTAAAGAAGAATATTTTGAATTATTAAAGAAATTTGAGATTGAATTTGAAAATAAATATATTTTCGAATTTTATGAATAACCGCTTAACTGCAATTCAGAATATTAGTGAATTTAAAATCACAGTAAATCTTTGTAGCTTTCCACCATGTCGCGTACATAGCCTAAAATAATTTCCTGCAATTCTGCTGGTTCTTCCACCTTGGCATGACACCCCGTATTCAGCAACCAAACGGCAAAACCCTTCAATTCCTCGTTGGTAAATTTCATTCGAATGGTATCTACTTGTTCTTCTTCACTCAAAAAACCATACCAGTATTTTGTGTCGTCGAGGTATTTTTTCCGTTGCTTTGGAACAAGAATGCTAATGTTGGCTGTATTTGTAAAAGGTGAAGTGGCTTGCATGTACTCATCAATGCTAAGATGCTTCTTTCCTTTGAAATTATCTTTCGTAGTTTCTAATTCAAGTATCCGATCTAATCTAAAATCGCGATAATCGTTTCGCATTTTACACCAAGCAAACAAATGCCAACGCGAACTATAATTGCACAAACCAATTGGTTCAACTTCCCGACAAAGCGCCTCTTCGGCATAACGCGATTCATATCTTATTCGCAAAACCTGTTTCTTCACCAAGGCCTGTTGAATATCGTTCAAACGCAATTGTTGATAACTATCGCCCAATGAATTCATGTTGTACACTGCCACCTTCTCTTGTAATTTTTCAAGATGGTCTTTTTCGTCGGGTTTTAACACCGCCTTAATTTTGTACAATGCCGAACAAAAATCTTTCTTGATTTTCTCGTCGCTCATTTTCTCGATGAGCTTTTCGCCAAACAATAAGGCAGAGGCTTCTTCGCTACTAAACATCACAGGGGGCAAATGATAACTCTCTTCTAGAAAATAGCCTATTCCTGCCTCAGCACCAATGGGTACACCTGCTTCTTCCAGTGCACGAATATCACGGTATACTGTTCGTATGCTGATCTCAAAGCGATCGGCAATTTCTTGGGCACGAACAATACGTTTGCTTTGCAGCTGAATGAGTATGGCGCTAAGACGGTCGGTTCGGTTCATTTTTTGAGTACATGAGTTGATAAGTACAAAGTACATAAGTTTTTGTAAATGTACTTATGTACCTCGAACTAATGAACTTACTTTTTAATCACCATCCGGTTTTGATCTACCATTAAATCGATAAAAGCTTCGCGTCCATTTTCTTTAATGTACTCGATAGATGCCGGACGATCTGATCTAAAAATAAGTGAAAAAACATCAGAAACGATATTACTGAACTTTTTACAATCTCGTGGATTCGTTGTGGTACAATCGGCACAAGTTGCATAGCCGTTTTCCATACAACAAGTGCGTGCCTTGCACCATGTTGCTTTAACATTGGCTTCGCAACCGGCACATTTTTCTTTTTTGTATTTTCCACAGTTGCCACAATAAAGACCGCATTTGGCTACTAAATTGGGATTTGTTTTGGTTTGTGTATTCATGGTTGTTGAGTTTTATCGTCATTGCGAGAGAAAAGCAAAGGAGCGAAGTAATTTTTTGACAACAGTTTGCTTTGCCCTGTTTCTCGTCCTCGCAATAACGATGAATTCATGGCTATTCGTTAATAATTACTTGCACTTCGGTAATGTTGATTTCCTCATTATCCATATCCATTACAGTATAAACTTCACGACTTACTGTTCCCATTGGAATACCTTTACGTGTCATTTCACCAAAAATGCGGTTGTAGGTATTGGTAAGGTTTGCATAAGCCCCTTTGTGAATTTCAGATATACAGGTGATTTGTGGTAAAACCTCAAACTTAAATTTACCAGCATCGCCTTTGGCTTCTTGAATTGGCACACAAATATCAACTTCGATACTTGTTGTTGGATTGCCATCAACGTTACGATATTGCCAAACTTGAGGACCTGTAACTACTAAGCCTAACTCTACGGCTTTTTTCATAATTTCCATCGGTAGATTTCCTGGATCACTTGCAATAGTTGCTAAGGACGATTGAATACTAATCATGAGAACTTGCTGTTTTTCTACTTTCTTTTTTTCCATGGATTGTGCTTTTTGTGAGGTAAATAATAAAACTAAAATTAAACTAAGAGTAAATAATGCAATTGATTTTTTCATGGTACGATAGGTTTTAGATTAATTGTAGCACAAAGAAAAACAGGAAGAGTGACAACAGTATGTCAGGAGGGTGAAAAAATACCCCTAAATCCCCTGAAGGGGACTTTTCATTTAATTTATTATGGGATAATGAAATAGCAAAACGAGCTTATAATCTTTTTTAAATCAGTAGATAAACAGCCCCTTTTAGGGGGTTGGGAGTTTACTTCACGTATGATTGCAAAGCCTCAACGTATTTCTGAAAAGCTTCAAAGCCCTTTTCGGTAATGGAACAAGTGGTTAAAGGATAACTACCTGTCAGTTTCTTCTTTACTTTCACGTAGCCAGCTTCGCTCAATTTACTCAACTGAAAGCTGATGTTGCCTTTGGTGGTATCGATATGCTCTAGTAGGTATTTAAACTCAGCGGATTCCACCCCCATTAAAAGAGAAACAATGGATAAACGGACCTGTTGATGAAGCAATGGATCGAGTGGTTCAAACATTTCTTTTACAACTTTGGATGTATAAATAATATCCCGGAATTATAAAGCCTAAAAATGCAGCACTACACTCGAAAATAAGTTGATAATGCAATGCATAATCTTTAGCAAAATAGGCCGCAATCCAGTACATAATCCCCCCTAATAACAAAAGTTTTTCCCGATATAAACCCCCAGTAATAAAAAGAGCTAGGCCAATAAGACACATTTGAATCGGATGATTTAGTTCAAAATCAACTTCGCCTGTTTTCTGATGAATCATTATAATAATCAAATTGTTTACTACGAGTATTCCAATCCATGTATATCGGGCAGTAATGCCAATGTATGTTTTGGTGCGCTTCCGATTTTGATAGATGTAATAAATAGTAAACAAAATACCTCCAGCTCCCAGTAAAACTTCCATAATGTTAAATGCTTGCATAAGCCTGCGAGAGATGAGCTTTACTTCAGGAAAAAAATTCATAAAAGTTGATAAAACAATTATGCATCCCCAAACGAGAAGTAACAGTCCATCCTTTTTAATATGTTTCGATGAAACATCAATCATTTCCTTAATTAGAACAATTGATTTTTTTTCGTTGAATTGATCTTTGGTTTTCATGATCATGGTTTTTTGTTTGTAAGTTAAACTAGTTTGTCATACAAACCAAATATCTAAATAGTGTTTTTGGGCACAAAAAAAACCTGCTTCAAATGAATGAAACAGGTAGTTATATTTTTTTTAGAAACTATATTGCAACAGATTGCTTCGCCCGACTATGTCATTCTCGCAATGACGGTTTTCTAGAAGAAACCTAATTCGAGTTTAGCTTCTTCGCTCATCATACTTTTGTCCCATGGCGGTTCAAAAGTAAGGTCTACAAAACAATCGTCAACGCCATCAACGCCCATGCCTTTATCGTACACTTGTTGCACAATCATATCGGCAACAGGACATCCAGGAGCAGTTAGGGTCATTACAATGGTTGCTTTATTTTCCTCGTCCACATCAACACTGTAGATCAATCCTAAATCGTAAATATTTACAGGGATTTCAGGGTCGAAAACATCGTGCAACTCAGCAATAATTTGGTTTACTCTTATATCGTCTGCCATTTTTTAAAATTTTTGAGTCATTCGTCATTTAGTCATTGGAAAACAAAATCAATGGGAACTGACAATAGACTGATGACTAATTACTATTGTTTATTTTAGTGAATGCAACAGCATAGAGCTTAATTTGTTTGATCATTGCCAACAAGCCATTCGAACGAGTTGGTGATAAATGCTCTTTTAATCCAATTTTATCGATAAAATGAAAATCAGTACTCATTATTGCTTCAGCTGATTGTTCATTTGCAACACGCAACATCAAGGCAACCAAACCCTTAACTATTAAAGCATCGCTTTCGCCT
>JAQIBQ010000005.1 GCA_027859005.1 Prolixibacteraceae bacterium
CGTATTAACAACGAAAATACTTTGGTCGAATTGTATGTGAAGTCATTAACTGACTTTTTCGAGGGTGTAATATTTAATTGGTCAAATGTAAAATGTAATGATTATTCTTTGTTGTTAAGTGACGAAGGGAAAGAATATGGATATATCTGTTACAATAAAAAACTGAGCAACGATAATTATACTTTGTTGTCGAACTCAGTTCAAATGCTAACCGTTTTTCTAAATCGAATCAAACAGCATCAATTTCTTGAAGCAAATAAGAAAGAATTAGAAAATTTAGTTGATATAAGAACGAGAGAATTACTGCTAAGTGAAGAAAAATATCAATTGTTGTTTGATAATGCAGGAATGAGCATAAGTTTATGTACTGTTGATGGTACAATCATTTCTTATAATGAAACCGCCGCTAAAAGCATGGGTGGAAAGCCAGCCGATTTTATTGGTAAAAATTTGGTTGAATTATTTCCTTCAGTACCCAATAAATTATATGTTGAAAGATTTAACGATGTAGTGAAAAGCAATTTGCCATTAACCTATGTTGATCGGGTTGTTGTTCCCAATGGAATAAAATGGTTTCGTAGTATTTGCACAAAAGTTGTAATCAATTCGGAGTTAATTGTAGTACAAAGTATTTCTGAAGACATAACAGAACAAAAAGAGACAGAAAAGAAAATTGAAAACGAAATCCAATTCTCAAATTCACTAATAAATTCATTATTCGATACCTTTTATCTATTTGATCCTTTTGATGGTAAGTCAATTCGTTGGAACAGAGCATTTCTGGATGTTTCAGGATATACAGATGCTGAAATAGCAAAAATGAAGACACCTGATGATTTTTATAGTAAAGAAGATATTGAAAAAACTGGCGAGTTAATTAAAACTGTGCTTGAAAATGGAGTTGGTGTAATTGAACTTTCACTTGTCTGTAAAGATGGGCATAAAGTACCAACTGAATATATGGTATCCGCCATTAAAGATGAGGATGATAAGGTCAAGTATTTAATTTCCATTGGTCGCGATATCTCACATAAAGTGTTAGCCGAAAAAAGAATTAACCATTCAATTGATCGATTGAATCTTTCGTTAGAAGCTATCAATGCCTCTGTTTATGAAGATCATTTACTAACTGGAAAAACTATTTTCACAACAGAGCTATTTAAAAGCCTTGGATATTCTGAATCTGAAATTCCAACAGATATTGAAATGTTTACTAAACTTGTTCACCCAGAAGATTTACAATTAATTCAAGAATCTCTTAATCATTATTTTAATGGTTTTGCACCCTATTACTATTGTCAATATCGATTAAAATCAAAATCAAACGATTGGAATTGGATAAGTTCGCAAGGAAAAATATTTTCTAAAGACAAAGACGGAAATCCGAAAGTACTTGTAGGGATTATTCAGGATATAAATTTCAATAAAGTTGCAGAGATAGCAATAATGGAGCAGAATGATGAAATAGCTCATCAGAACGAAGAATATATTGTATTAAACGAAGAGCTTCAGGAGAGTGTAACAAAAATCCAAGATATAAATATTGAGTTGCAAAAGGCAACTGAAAAAGCCAAAGAAAGTGATCGATTAAAATCGGCATTTCTTGCTAACATGAGTCACGAAATAAGAACTCCATTAAATGCAATACTTGGTTTTTCGAGTTTAATTGCATTTGATAACATTACAAAAGAAGAGCAATCTCAATATGCTACACTTATCGAAAATGGTGGAAATCATTTGTTACGTATTATTGATGATGTAATTGATATTTCAAAAATTGAATCGAATCAATTACTTATTCATAAAGAAAAATTTTTGCTGACAACCTTATTTAGTGAAGTTGAGAAAACTTTTGAAATTGAAAGTAAATCACGTTTAAAAGATAATCTAGATTTTAGGTGTAATTGGCCCAAAAATATTGATGAATTTATACTTTATACTGATCTGATTCGTCTCCGACAAGTTTTCATTAATCTACTCACAAATGCTTTTAAATTTACAAGCGAAGGCTATATTGAATATGGCGTAAGACGCAGTACAAATCAAACAATTACTTTTTATGTTTCCGATTCAGGAATAGGAATTGATTTTGAAAATCAAAAACTAATTTTTGATCGATTTATACAAGGTAAATCTAAAAAACTTCACGAAGGTACAGGTCTGGGCTTATCCATAACACAAGGTATTATTACTCTATTAGGTGGTGAAATATGGGTTGAATCAGAAGAGGGTAAGGGGAGTACTTTTTATTTTACACTTCCCAGAGTACAGCTATAGTATAAAGCAATAAATAGATCATCTTTCCTATTTTAATATTAAAATTTTTCATCCAGTTTTTTGTTGAAAAATTGTATATTACAAATGAAAAAGGGAAAAATGACAAAGCAATTATTTACAATACTGCTCATC
>JAQIBQ010000037.1 GCA_027859005.1 Prolixibacteraceae bacterium
GATTTTAAATGGCTTAATATTTACTCTTATTACAATTGGAACGTTGATAATGATTCCAAATTTAATAGCAGCCATTCTTGCCAAATCAACTCTCATTATTACAGTCAACATAATCATTAGTATTGTAATTCTTTTCCTTGCCTTTAAGCGGGATATCAAACATAAATATAAAGTTCGAATCCTAATTATATTTTTTTACATCCTAGGTATAGTGCTATTGGTTGATGTCGGTCCATTAGGTCCTGGCTTAATTTGGTTGGCCTCAAGTTCTTTTATTGCAGCATTGTTAATTGACTTAAAATCGGCACTATATACCGTTGCTTTTAATCTTCTTATCATTGTTGTATTAGCAGTATTGATTAATCTTCAACTATTTGACACACCATTTTTCAACACGTATACTGTTTTAGCTTGGATTGCTGTAAGTAGCAATTTTATTATTTTCAATTTACTTACTTCTATCCCGTTCTCTATTATGATTAGAGAACTTACAAAAACGAACATCGCTGAAAAAAACTTAAGAATTGAATTATCGGAGAAGAATAAACGTATTGAATCCGAAAAAAATAAAGCACAAGAATCGGAGATTATAAAAACAAACTTTCTAGCCAATTTATCACACGAAATAAGAACACCAATGAATGCGATTGTAGGTTTCTCTGAACTTATTAATGATGAAACAAAGAAGGATGAAAGACTGCATAAATTTAGTGATCAAGTTGTACTTAATGCCAATTATTTGCTCAATTTAATTAACGACATTGTTGATACTTCGTTGATTGACGCTGACCATTTACAGCTCAATTACACAATCACAACCATTGATGTTGTTATTGCAGAAGTCAAGTCTATTGTAGAAACTAGTGAGCTTTATAAGAAAAGACCAGAAACAATAGTTCGTTATAATGTAGACCCAATGTTAATTACAAACCCCATACATACTGATAAAACCCGATTAAAACAGATTTTAATGAATTTAATTAGCAATGCGCTAAAATACACACCAAAGGGAGAAGTTTTAGTAAAGGTATACGGTGAAAATGAACTTATGCATTTCGAAGTAATTGACTCGGGTGTTGGGATACCTATGGATCAACAGGATAAGATTTTTAAACGATTCTCTAAAATCAATCGAGAAGGTACATTCAAAATGCCGGGAATTGGCTTGGGATTATCAATTACAAAAGCTCTTTGCATTGCATTACGTGGAACAATAGATTTTTTATCAGATGAGAAAAATGGGACAACCTTTCATTTTACAATTCCAATGGACATACATAACAATTTATAACTCTTCTCATTTAAATATGCTACCACAAGCATTTCATTCATTTTTATCCGATCATCGGAATTCAAAAGTTTAAGCATTGCATTAAAAAAGCTCAATAATAGATTGATTTTTAATGATACTATAATCAGAAAAAAAAATCCTAACCCACTGAATATCTATACGAATGCTTGTAGACCTTTCAATATTTACGTTAGTGCATTCATTTATTCAATGCAGAAAGAAATCATATTTCAAATAATTAAAGCTAATCGAAATTAATTTGCTAAGCTTTTTTCAGATTTGTTATCTTTGCACAAATTTTTCCAAAAAGATTTCAAATGAGTATCAGAGAATTAAGCGAACAGGAAATTATTAGAAGAAATTCATTAACAAAACTGCGTGAATTAGGCATCGATCCCTACCCTGCAGCCGAGTATAAAAATACCCATTCAACGTCACAAATAAAGCAGGTTTTCGATCCAGAAAAAGACAACCTTCCGGAAGTAACCATTGCCGGTCGTTTAATGAGCAGAAGAATTATGGGGAAAGCCTCTTTTTCTGAATTACAAGACGAAAGTGGAAAAATTCAGCTTTACATTAATCGCGACGAAATATGTCCGGGCGAAGATAAAACCTTGTACAACGATGTTTTTAAAAAGCTACTCGACCGTGGCGATATTATTGGAGTAAAAGGCTTTGTATTCAACACTCAAATGGGTGAAATTTCAGTTCACGTAAAGGAACTTACTGTTTTAAGTAAATCAATTCGTCCTCTTCCTGTCGTAAAGGAAAAAGACGGACAAACTTTCGATGCCTTTACCGACCCCGAAATGCGCTATCGCCAACGTTATGTAGATTTAATTGTAAATCCCGATGTACGCGAGCATTTCAAAAAGCGCACAACCATTATGACAACTATGCGTAACATGTTTAACGAAAACGGTTACCTTGAAGTTGAAACACCAATTCTGCAACCCATCCCGGGAGGAGCTGCAGCACGTCCATTTATCACACATCACAATGCACTAAATACACCACTTTACATGCGTATTGCCAATGAGCTTTACTTAAAAAGGCTTATAGTGGGTGGCTACGAAGGAGTTTACGAATTTTCAAAAGATTTCCGTAACGAAGGAATGGATCGTACTCACAATCCAGAGTTTACTGTAATGGAGATTTATGTAGCCTACAAAGACTACCACTGGATGATGGCCTTTACCGAAGAAATGATAGAACGAGTTGCCTTGGCATTGCACGGAACTACCAAAGTAAAGGTTGGCGATAAAGAAATCGACTTTAAGCGCCCATTCAAACGCATTAGCATGCTCAATTCAATTAAAGAACATACAGGAATCGACATTAATGGAATGAACGATGTTCAGCTTCGCGAGGTGTGTAAACAATTAAACATTGAAGCCGACGAAACAATGGGTAAAGGAAAACTCATTGACGAAATTTTTGGCGAAAAATGCGAAGGAAGCTACATACAACCCACATTTATAACCGATTACCCAAAAGAAATGTCGCCTTTGTGTAAAAAACATCGCGACAATCCTGAGCTTACCGAACGATTCGAATTAATGGTAAATGGAAAAGAGTTGTGTAATGCTTATTCTGAATTAAACGACCCAATTGACCAATTAGATCGTTTCCAAGAACAGTTATCTCTTTCAGAAAAAGGAGATGACGAAGCCATGTTCATTGATATGGATTTTGTACGTGCACTGGAATACGGTATGCCACCAACATCGGGAATGGGAATTGGAATTGACCGTTTGGTTATGCTTATGACCAATCAATCGTCTATTCAAGATGTTCTTTTCTTCCCACAAATGAAACCCGAGAAAAAAGCAGTAGAACTTAGTGATGATGAAAAAGCAGTTCTTAATTTCTTGAAAGAAAAATCCCCAATCGATTTAGTCGAATTGAAAGAAAAATCGGGGTTAAGCAATAAAAAATGGGACAAAGCCATTAAAGGATTAAGCAAAAGTAAATTAGCAAAAGTTAGTAATACAAGTGAAGGTTTGCTTGTTGAATTAGCTGAATAGTTTTTAAACTAAAATACACTTAAAAGGATCACTGCTAAAGTCGCAGTGATCCTTTTTTTTCATGTTTTGAAAGCATAAATATACTATGGTGTTATAAAAACGTGTTGCTTATATTTACCTATCATTTTAATTCTTGGGGAGAATTCAAAAATGATTACGCAAAAACCAAAAACAACCCATCATAAAATTGACCTTAACATTAGTTATTGCGGCTTTTCAATGCCTAAATTGTAAATATTCAATGTATGAAACAGATCATTATCCTATTCTTTTTTGTGAGCATATCGCTTCATTCTTTTTGCCAAATGCTTACAATTAAAGACCACAAATTAATTGAAACATCTGAAAATATAATTCGCGGGAAAGTAATATCCACTGAAGCAAAATGGGTTAAAAACAACACCCTAATCTATACGTTTACAAAAATACAGATCGATCAAAATATAATAGGAAAATACAAAAAAGGAGATACCGTAACGGTTGTTACTCCTGGAGGATTTGACCCCGTAAGAGGTAAAGGCATGAGAGTATCAAACCAAGCCGAATTTGAAAAAGATGAAGAAGTGGTTGTTTTCTTAAATAAAGCAGAAGGAGACGTTGATGCCATTGATTACACTTTCTTAAAAAAAGAGCCAATGCTACCATCAGACTTGCTTCGTGTAAATGGATATTTTCAAGGTAAAAGGAAAGTATTTCGCGATCCTGTAACAAAGAAAATGATGATCAAAAAACCAAATGAAAATAGAACTATTGAATTGAAAAAACACAACGACGATTTAAGAATTGAATTAAAACACCTTCATCGTTAAAATTCTCATTATGCGTAAACTTCTTTTTTTTTCTATATTTCTTGTTTCAATTTTAACATCAAAACAAAACTATGCCTATCAATTATTTGGATACAAATGGGCTAGTGGTACATTTAATTATACTATTAACCCTATAGGCGTTGATGATTCGGTAGATTATTCCGCTTACTCAAACACTATAATTAATGCAGCAGCTGCTTGGGAATCTGTTATTACAAGCAATATTGATATCAAATTTGATAGCATTACCAGCAACCAAGGTTGGATGGTTGAAGATAACGTGAACGTTGTTACTTGGAAAACAAATGGATGGGAAGGAAATGTTATTGGAGTATCAGTTTCGTGGTATTGGAGCGACGGTACCATTTCAGAATCCGATATAAAATTAAATACCGATTTTGCCGACGATCCAAGAATGTCGCAACTCGTTACCCACGAAGTTGGTCATAGTATTGGTATTGGACACACCCGCGAATCAGATGAGTCTTATGATGCCGATGAATACAATGCTATTATGTATTGGTTATTGCATACACAAACAGAATTAAACCGCGAAGACAAATGTGCAGTTACAGCAATTTATCCCTCATCGGGCAGTTGTAGTCCAACCTTTGCAAGTGGTTATTTTGAATGCCAGGCCTGTTGTGCCGATGATGGATCTGTTTCGGCAACTATTACCGATAATACATACACCTATAACGGTTCTGATCGAAATGTAACAGTTATTACAAGCCCTTCAAGTTTAAGCCATACCCTAACCTATACCGACGATTTATTGAACGTAATTGCCTCTCCTACCAACGCTGGAGTATACGATGTTACTGTTACAATAACTGAATCGGGCTACGAAAGTGAAGGACCTTTTTACGGTACTTTAACCATTAATAAGAAAACATTGCATACAACGGCCGATAATAAATCAGTTGATTATGGTGCTGCGGAACCCTCGTATACAATTACTTATAGTGGCTTTGAAAACGGAGAAGGCACAGGAGTTTTAACTTCAATTCCATCAGCAGACATTGTTGAGTCGTGGCCAGTTGATCCGGGAACATACACGATCTACCCTAATGGAGGCATAGATGAAAATTACAATTTTAGTTACCATAACGGCACTTTAACTGTAAATGAGTTAGCTGTAAATGGAGTTATGGCCGATGGAACCATTCAAATATACGATGGCACAAACAAAGAGATTACCATAACAACAGATCCTCCCGGATTAGACCATACCATTGACTACGAATTGAATGGAAATTCCGTATTGACTCAAATAAATGCGAATATTTACGATGCCATTGTTACCATTACAGAACCAGGCTATAACCTGCAACAATTTGAAGGAACACTAACAATAGAAAAGGCTGAACTTACTGCAACTGCCAATGACATTAGCGTTTTATTGGGCGCCCCAGAACCAGTCTATACCATTACATACACTGGGTTTGAAAATGGAGAGAATGAAACTTTGCTAACAACTCAACCCACAGCGGTTGTCGGTGGCACATGGCCATTACCTGCTGGCATTTATAACATTGATGTTGTGGGAGGTTCCGATAACAATTATAATATCACACGAGTTGATGGAACTTTAACCGTTGCTGGTTATACAGCCGATTCGGTTTCGTTTGCAAATTTAGATTATTACTACGACGGATTATATCATTATCCAACAATTACAACACATCCTAATGGACTAAACTACGACGTAACGTATACAAATCATTTCAACAACCTAGTAATCAACCCCACTAATGCTGGAGAATACTTTATTAAAGTAATAATTACCGAAGATGGTTATGTACAGGATTCGTTCTTTAACACACTTATTATTGAAAAAGTGAGTCTTGAAATTACGGCAAAAAACGACACTGTGACCTATGGCGATAGTGAACCCGATTATTCGTTATTATTTAATGGCTTTGTAAATAATGAGAATGAAACCATGTTAGATCAACTACCTGAAATTGAAACAGGTTTAAGTTGGCCTCTTCTTCCGGGTGAATATACACTTGAATTGTTGAGTGCCGAAGATAACAACTACAATTACCTCAGCACAAACGGCACATTAACTGTACTGGAAGCAAATCCTGATTCGTTGAATATTGAGGAACTATTTTATACATATACTGGAACTCCACACCATGCCGCAATAGCCATTTATCCCGATTCAATAGACTATTCGGTTGTTTATACCAATAGTAACGATAGCATTGTTGAAGAAGTTACTGATGCAGGAACATACGGAATAAAAGTAACCGTTACTGAACTTGGTTTTGAAGCAGAAACCAAAACAGATTTACTCGTTATTGATAAAGCTAATCTTTTAGCAACAGCCTTTAATTACACTCTTAATTATGGAGATCCTGAACCTGATTATTTGATAGACTACCTTGGTTTTGTTTTAGAACAAGACTCAAGCGTGCTCGATACAATACCTATCGCTTCAGCCGAAGGAACTTGGCCCTTATTACCAGGTGAATATCCAATTTTTATTAAAAACGGCTGGGACATCAATTATAACATAGCAACTCAAAATGGAGTTTTAACCATTGAAAACAATGGAGTTATAATTTCTATTTCCGACACAGTTAAAACCTATACAGGCATACCACAAATGGCAAGTATAACTACAATTCCAACTGAAGTTGAAATTGAAATTTCGTACTTAAATAAGGCATTGGAACCCATTGGCTTTCCAACTTACCCTGGCAATTATTTTGTGAAAGTTTTAGCAACTGAAATGGGATATGAACCAATTCAAACAACTGCTTCGTTTGTAATAAATAAAGCTCAACTTGATGTAACTGTTCAAAACGAAACAATTGAATTTGGTGAAAATCTTCCAGAATTTAATTATTCTATAACTGGATTTGTAAATGGAGAAACTGAAAATGTAATTACTCAACTTCCAACAATTACAATTGAAGAATCATCAATTTATATACCTAACATTTACAGCATTGTAACAACAGGAGGAAACGCTGATAATTACAGTTTCAATTATTACAATGGCACACTCACTGTGAATCCTCTTTTTATAGATTCATTTTTAGTTTACGATACAATTACAACATACAATGGCTTAAGTCAAGAAATTGACGTCGCAACAAGTCCTGCTGATATCGAACTCAATATCCAATATTTCAATTCAGAAAATATTCAAGTTGAAAATCCTATAAATGCTGGAAACTACACCTGCAAAATTACAGTAAGTGAAACGGGATTTTTCCCTTCAAGTATTGAACGTTCGTTAACAATAAAGCAAGCAGTTCTTGAAGTTAAAGTTGATACAATCAACATTAATTATGGAGAAGCCTTTCCAAGCTTTGAAATTAAAATTGAAGGATTTGTTAACAACGAAAAAAAATCAGTGTTAGATCAATTACCTACGGTCGAAGACATTGAAAATTGGCCATGGGATGTTGGTACGCAAATGGTGAATTTATTGGGCGGAATAGACAACAACTATCGTTTTGATTATGACCTAACTGTCATTCAAATTCATCCCGCAATGCTTACAATTATTCCTTTCGATACAATTTCAGAATACAATGAAGAATTGCCAGAATTTAGCTACCAAATAACAGGATATGCTTATCTCGATAACGATTCAATATTAACATCAAAACCAAACACTTATGTCGAAGGCGAATTTCCTTTAACACCTGGAAATCACACTATCTTTTGCGAAGGAGCCGAAGCACTCAATTACACCTTCATCTACCAAACCGCTAGCCTATGGGTTGAACCAATTGGTGATGCAACATTTTTAATTGAAGACATATACACAACCTATACAGGAACGAGTCATGAATTTATTGTTCAAACGGAACCTAGTGATTTAAATTATTTAGTTGACTATCCAGAAGAATTAATTAATGCAGGTGAATATACAATCTATACAATGTTAACTGAACCCGGTTATGTTCCAATTATTGATACAAGCACCATAACAATTCAGAAAGCAATACTTCAAGCATCTGTTATCGACACAACTATCCTTTGGGGCGATGAATTACCTGAATTTCAAATTGAATATGAAGGATTCATTGGCGATGAATCCGTTACAACAATTGATACCTTGCCTATTACAAGTGTCGGCAATATTTGGCCTCTTGATGCAGGAGAACACACAATATTCCTCAATGGTGGAAATGATAACAATTATGAATTCACTTATTTAAACGGAACCTTAAGTATAATTCAAACTTATATCGTTGAAGCTAGTGCAGGCGAAAATGGGTTTATTTCTTGGAATGAAAACGGAGTAGAAGAAAATCATTTGTGGGAAAGCATAACAATTGGAGAAAATAGCTCGCCAATATTTGCAATTCCTGTTGAAGGCTACCGATTCTCAGGATGGGATAATGGGACTATTGAGAATCCTATCTTTTTTGAAAATGTAAATGAGAATCATAACGTTATAGCACAATTTGAAATGAAAGTTGGAATTGACGAATTGAATGATGAAAAGTATCAAGTTAAGATATTTCCAAATTCAGTTGAAGCAAACAAAACATTCAAACTAAACATCACTTTGCCAAATTATACAAACACTCAATTAAATATTATTGATGTTCAAGGAAGAACGGTACAGAAAATACATCAGATAGCTTCCATCACCCATATCGATGGTTTAAAACAAGGACTGTATTCCGTTCAAATAATTACAAATTATAAGAATCTTAAAGTGACAAAATTGATGGTAAAATAGCTTTTACCTCAACAAGACATTAAGAGTTTAAACAAACCAAACATTTATAAAATATTGATATAATTATAATGAATGATTTTCGTACTTTTGCCATTAAAATTTTTGAAAATACTTAATGTTTAAAAACTCGAAAATAGCAATAATAGGTAGTGGTAGCTGGGCTACAGCTCTTGCCAAAATTCTATTAAACAATGTTCAATCGATTAATTGGTATTTCAGAAATCCTGACAATATTGATTTCTTCAAAAAATACAGTCATAATCCGAACTATTTAGGCGATGTATTTTTCGATACTGAACGTATTACCTTTTATAACGATGTCAATAAAATTTGCAAACACTCTGACATTCTAATTTTTGTAATCCCTTCTGCCTTTTTAAAAAGTGCATTGGTCGATCTCAAAATTGATATCAGCAAAAAATTTGTAGTATCGGCAATTAAAGGAATTGTTCCAGATGACAACCTCATTGTAGGAAAATATTTCAATCAATACTTCAATGTTCCGTTCGATAAATTGGGCATTATTGCTGGCCCTTGCCATGCTGAAGAAGTGGCACTTGAACGCTTATCATATTTAACAGTAGCATGCCCCGATGTAAAAAAAGCACGCGCATTTGCACTACTGCTTGAGTCGGCCTACATACGCTCACATATATCCGACGATATATACGGAACCGAATATTCCTCGGTATTAAAGAATGTTATCTCGATAGCCTCCGGAATATGCCACGGATTACATTATGGCGATAATTTTCAGGCCGTACTCATATCAAATGCCATTCAAGAAATAAAACGTTTTGTCGATAAAGTGCATCCAATAACTCGCGACATAAAAGGGTCGGCATATTTAGGTGACCTCTTGGTTACAGCTTATTCTCAATTTAGTCGTAACCGTACATTTGGAACCATGATTGGGAAGGGATACACCGTTCGATCGGCACAGCTTGAAATGCACATGGTTGCTGAAGGATATTTTGCGGTAAAATGCATAAAAGAAATAAACGAAGAATACAATGTAAGCATGCCAATATGCGATGCTGTTTACAACATTTGCTACGAAGGTATATCTCCGGCAATTGAAATCAGATTATTAACAGAAAATCTAAGATAACATTATGGAAACAATGAAATTAGATCTCAGCAAAGCATTTGCAAAAGCTGGTGGATTTATTTCGCCTGAAGTATTTAATACCTATAAGAAACCTACCGAAGAACTAAACAAAGCACTACATGCTAAAACTGGTCGTGGAAGCGATTATGTAGGATGGGTAAACTTACCAAACGAAATTGATGAGGCATTTTTAAGCGACGTAGAGGCAACTGCAAAGGCCATTAACGATAAGAACATTGAAGTTTATGTTGTTGTTGGAATTGGGGGTTCATACCTAGGATCAAAAGCAGTTATTGATTCTTTAAGCGATAACTTTGCTCATTTAAAAGGGAACAAACCTGCGGTACTCTTTGCAGGCCAAAATATTAGTGAAGATTACCTTGCTGAAATGCAAGATCTTTTAAAGACTAAAGAGTGGGCAATGTGTGTCATCTCAAAATCGGGAACAACTACCGAGCCTGCTTTAGCATTCCGTTTGTTAAAACACGAATTGGAAACAAAGTATGGAAAAGAAGAAGCAGTAAGCCGAATTTGTGCTGTTACCGATAAATCGAAAGGCGCATTAAGAATTTTAGCAAACGAAGAAGGTTACAAAACTTATGTTATCCCTGATGATGTAGGCGGACGTTATTCTGTATTAACTCCAGTTGGACTTGTTCCTATTGCTGTTGCTGGTTTCGATATTCGTGCTTTGGTAAAAGGCGCAAAGGATATGGCAAAAGCAACTGCTGCTGATGTGAAATTTGAAGACAACTTGGCTTGCCAGTATGCTGCTGCTCGTCATGCATTATATACCGAAGGAAAAAAGATTGAGATTTTGGTGAATTATCAACCAAAACTTCATTTTATGGCCGAATGGTGGAAGCAATTGTACGGTGAAAGTGAAGGCAAAGACAGCAAAGGTATTTTCCCAGCAGCTGTTGATTTCTCTTCAGATCTTCACTCAATGGGGCAATATATTCAAGAAGGTGAACGTACCCTTTTCGAAACAGTTATTTCAGTGGCAAAACCTGAGCGCGAAGTATTGATTCCAACAGACGAAGCCAACCTCGATAGTTTAAATTTCCTTGCTGGAAAGAATGTCGATTTTGTAAATAAAATGGCTGAATTGGGAACTCAAATTGCTCATGTTGATGGCGATGTTCCAAACATTCGAATTGAAATTGCCCGTTTAGATGCTTACAATGTTGGACAATTAATTCAATTCTTTGAAAAAGCTTGTGGAATTAGTGGTTATTTAATTAACGTAAATCCATTCGATCAGCCAGGAGTTGAAGCTTATAAGAAAAACATGTTTGCCTTACTCGAAAAACCTGGTTTCGAAGCCGAAACAGCAATGTTAAAAGGTCGTATTTCATAAGCTCTGTTGTTAAAATGTAGAAATACATTCAACATATTTCAAAGCCATCTGTTTTCCTAAGCAGATGGCTTTTTAGTAAGTAACTTTAAGCATACAAAAGAAAAATCTTTTAACTTACATTTGTGTTATACGTAGAAAAAAGAATATGCCAAAACTTCATTTCCTTAGTGATAGAAACAAAGGGTACCTGTTCGCTTTAATAGCAACAATTTCATTTTCTAACGTATACATATTCAGCAAAGCTGCTTTAAATGAAGTATCCTTGGCGCAATTTTGGTTGTACTGGTTTGCCATTGGTTTGCTGTTTAATATTCTTTTCAGCTTACGAAATGGATCATTCAAACTACTGAAAGATTTACCATTAAAAAGCTTTAAACTTTTCTTCATTCTGGGAGGATTAGAAGTAGCAACTACGAGCACCTTCTTTATCTCATTAAAGATCATTCCAGACCCTGCTGTTGCATCTTTTTTAGGAAATATGTACGTTGTATTTCTGGTCGTTTTGGGGGTATTAATGCTAAAAGAAAGGTTCTCGTTTATGGAATCAGTAGGTGTTGCAATTACAGTATTGGGCGCATTTACAGTTGGATACAAAGGAGGAAGTTCATTTAAAGATTTCTTTGTTGCTGGAACAGGTTTTGTTTTAATCAATTCTTTCCTTGCAGCTTTTACTTCAATAATTGCTAAAAAAGCCATTAAGAAATACAATCCCTCTTTAATTAATGTAAATCGAACTTTCTTTTTATTTCTTTTTGCATTTGTTTTTTTCCTTATTTCAGGTGATTCGTTTTCGATTCCCAGTTCAGCTTTAAAAAACATTGCAATTGGTGCTTTACTCGGGCCCGTATTAGGAATACTAACAATTTATTATTCATTTAAATACATTGAAGCATCACGTTCGTCTGTTATTCAAGGTTTGAAAGGAATTATTGTTCTTATAGGTTCATACATCTATTTTGGCATGTTTCCGCAAACCATCCCATTAATTGGTGGTATAATAACTGTAATTGGAGTTCTGATTATGACTCTTTCTAAAGCTAAATTATTACCATGGAGAATATTTAGACCGAGATAATATTTTGAAGGGTTGAAAAATTGAAAGACTGAAAAGCTAGAATATTAAACCATTATATAAAAGATATGCAGGTGTTGTTGCCGACATTTTAGTCGATCATTATTTAGCCAAGAATCAGGACCAATTTTCTAGTACACAACTCGCTTGGTATTCGAAATGGGTATATGCTGTTTTTCTAAGAAATTTCGATGTTTTTCCACAAAGAGTTCAATACTTTAACACCTGTTTTTTTGTGTAAAGTGAAAAGTATATAAT
>JAQIBQ010000039.1 GCA_027859005.1 Prolixibacteraceae bacterium
CAACATTCCAAAACCACCATGAAAGGGTTCAAAACGCGGAGCCGATTCTTCAAAAATATCGGTAAACACCCAATACGACATCGATTGAGCAGCATCGCCAACCTGTTTCATTTTTTGCAACACATAGGCAGCTTCATGATAACTGTCGTGAATAGGATCCGATGGAGTATAGGAAGCACTCCACTCGGTATAATGTAATTCCAAGTCAGGTTTTGCTGATTCGGAAATTTCTTTGCGTGATTGAAGTACATCGCCACTAACAGCAAATTCCTGAGGTGCCAGTACTGTACCTGAATTACCATATTCGTCGAGATATCCTTGATTTACTCCGTACGAATGTGCACTAACAAAGTCAATTGGAACGTCGTTCTTAACACAAAAGTCAATCATTTCAGGCTCCCAAGCGGCACCAGCAGTTCCTGGGCCACCAATGCGATATTCTTGATTAACTTTTTTAACTGCAAGGGCACTGTATTTATATAATTTGAAATAATCTTCCATTGTTCCAGTCCAAAAACCAGGTGTAAGGTTAGGTTCGTTCCAAACTTCGAAATACCATTTTTTCACTTCCTCTTCGCCATAACGATCGGTAAAATGCTGTACCAAGTTTTCAATTAAAGCACCCCATTTGTCGTAATCTTTAGGAGGCGTAACATTACCTTTCCACCAGAAAATGGTTTCTTTTCCGCTTGCCAGTGCATTGGGCATAAAACCCAATTCAACAAATGGTGTGATATTTATGCTTTGTAAAAAATCGAATAATGCATCGACATACATGTAATTGTATTGCGGATTACCTTCCCGATCTTCTTTATAAATACCCATATCGTCGGTTAACAATCCATGAAAACGAATGTACCTGAAACCACACTCTTTTTTCACATAAGCAAGCTGTTGCTGCCAATCGGCGCGAAGACCTTCATTGGCTCTTCCAGCACCAACACATTCATTGAACATTTTATTCAAAGCACCTTTTTCATTACTAAAATCAATATTGATTAGACGTTCCTGTTTTTCCGATTTCGAAATTTGGGCAGAAGATGAACCTACAATGGTGCACAATGCCAACAATAAAATAATGCGGTTAAATCTCATATTTAGGTCGTTTTATAACAATTTAGTGATTCAAATCTAGTTGTTAGATGTCTCTTTTATCTTTAAAAAAAACTCAATTATCTTGATATTTCTATCAATTCGAGCATGAGCACCAGAACAAAAACAGACAATAACTTACTTACATTCAACAAAAACGACAACAAAGCGCTAGATTAAGAATATTGCTAACAATTTTTCATTTTTTACTTAGAGACTGTTTAAATTTCCCGTAGGGAAAGTATATGGGTAGAAAAATGGTGATTCCACTTGTTGGTATTGTCCCGTACGGGACAAAATATCGTTGTATATCATTCTGTTTCTAACCACATTTTGTTCCTAACGGAACAATCAAATAAAATTTAAACAGTCCCTTAGTATAGTATAAAAGTTTAGAAAATCATTTTGATACAGCTATTCCAGTTGTTGCCATCCTTTTAATTTTAAAGTTTCATTGTTGGGAAGGACTTTAACCAGTTTGTTCCGCTGATTTGTATAAGGTAGAAATCGGGTTTCAGCGATGCACCCATAGTGATTGATTCGTTGATTTCAGTTCCTTTGACGGCTTCAACCTGTTTTCCTAAACGGTCAAAAATCTTTATGTTCACAATCTCGTTAATGTTGTCACCATTAAAATGAATGGTCGAGGTGAATGGATTAGGATATAAATTAATCGATTTGTTGAAGAAAGGAACATAACTTTGGGTTTTGTTCGTTTCGGCAACACCTTCCATCATTGCGTTAAGTAGACTACGGTCAAGTACTTTACCATTCTTGCGATCGAACAAACCACCTGGCGTATCCCAATAATAGGGAATCATTCCTTTACTGATGGCAGATTTCATCACATATTTATTGAAATAATCAACTGACTTATTGTGCAATTCCTGATCGGATGGCGGGTTTAATTTTCGTTTATAAGCACCAAATTCACCTATAATAACAGGTATTCCCTTATCAACAAATTTCGTTTTCATCAAGCCGAAAAGTCGATCCAATTCGGCCTCCTCACCCCAGCTAGAATTACGTGTTAGGTCAGTTGAAGAGTGATTGTCGTTCCCCCAATAGTAAAACATTTTGCCCCAATTGGCATCGCCATTCATTAAACAAAACTGATAAGGAGTATAATAATGCACTTCGACCATCAAACGATTTTCAATTTCGTCGACAGGCATGGTATTCATTAATTTGTTTGTTTTATCAATGTCGGTAGAAGGACCCTGAATAATTAGGGTACGTGAACCATTATTCCCACCTGTTTTACGAACAGCATCGATAAAGGTTTGATGGTAGGTCAGCAATACATCCATTGCTTGTGCATCTTCTGCATGCGGTTCGTTTGCACCAGCAAAAAGTAAGTGCTCATCGTAGTCTTTAAAATATTCGGCTATTTGGCTCCAATAGGCATACTGTCTTTCATTCACTTTGGCTTGATTAATTGCATCCACCCTGTTTTCGAGCCACCCCTGATCCCAGTGAGCATTAATAATTACATATAAGTCATCATGTATGCAATAATCAACCACTTCAGCAACTCGGGCAATCCATAAAGGATCGATTTCACTCGTGATTGTATCGGAATGACAGAACCAAGCAACAGGAAGCCGAACAGTATTAAAACCTGCTGCTTTTATTGAATCGATTAACTGCTGGGTTGTATTACCAGCACCCCATGCCGACTCCCCACATATAGCCTCAAGTGTATTCCCCAAATTACAACCAACTGTCATTTTACTGGCCACCTGTTGGGCTGTGGGCAACTGAGCCTTTGCCAAAACTGATGAGCTAAGCAAAAAGGCTAGGATTAAAGTTTGAATTATATTTAAAGCATAGGTGCTTTTAAAAATTAGGATTTTGTTTCCTTTCGAGTAAACACAATTGTTTTTATTCATATTTTTCTGCTTAGTTGACGTTCTTATTCATTCACCTTCACTTTTCTACTAAATAGTGTTTGTGAATCAAATTACTGGTTCAAAACTACGACTTATCAACTTCCTTTGTCGTCAAAAAAATAGCTAAAATCTTTAAAAAACTATCATTTTGAGTTGGACAGTAAACATTGCAGCTATTTAGTATACAAATTAGCTGGTTGACAATTATTAAGTTTACTATTTTAGCAGTTCAATAAAACAAGTATGCAGATTCTCGGATTTGGTAATAAAGTAATTGTACTAATCGTCCTTCAAATTCAAACTCTGTTTTGTCTTTCTTCAAATCAGGAACGATACCTCCATTTTACTGAAATTGATGGTCTACCACGAAACATCACAACTTGCCTGACTCAGGATCAATTTGGGTACATTTGGATTGGCACAAATAATGGAATTGCCCGTTATGACGGAAAAGATTTTTATTGCTACGATGAATTATCTAGAATAGGTGTAACTCACCTACTTTATGATTCAAAAAATACACTATGGGCCTGTACCGAGAGAGGATTGTATAAATATGATCGTATAACAAATTTCTTTGAACCAATTATTGACGGCTATATCTCAAAAATTGAAGAAGACGATGGGAAGATTTATTATCTCATGATGTCGAACATCTACCGTATTGATGGCAACGAAACTGTAAGTGTTTTTCAAGATAATGATATTTCCGATTTTTGCTTTTCAGATGAAGGGTTATGGATTAGCAAAAGTAACGATGGAGTTTCACTGTTTGGTAGAGAAACAGGGTTTAAGGATATTATTGATTCCTACTTGAAAAATAAAGCTATTTCAACAATTTGTAAAGTTGAAGACAAACTTTTTGTTAGCTTATTCAATGGGCAATTGTATGCGATTCCTAACAAAGGGCAAATCCTAAAAATTGATCTTCAAAACCATTACTTTTTTAGAAGAATATTGAAAGTTGGGCAGGAAATATGGCTGGCTACCGATGGGAATGGAATTATTATTCTTGATTCAGAGCTTCGGTTTTTAAGAAAATTAGACAAGAATATTGACCCCAATGCCTCAATTAACAGCAATAGTATTTACGATATACTCCCCGGCAAAAACGAAGAAATATGGCTGGCATCGTTTGGTGCTGGGTTAACATGTATTTTGCCCGACAACCAATTATTTCAAAACATTCTTCCCGAAAGAGGAAACGATAATTCATTGGTAGCTAACGAGGGAGTTTCAGTAAAAGTGATAGAACCTTACATTTATTTTGGCACCAATTACGGCTTATCAGAATGGAACAAAAATTCAGGGCATTTTGTGAACATGCCAAGCAATAAGTTAAGAAATGAATTGAATGGCACTAAGGTCACTGCAATAAATGTCGATGCTGAAAATAATATTTGGGTTGGAACCTACGACGGACTTCTAGGAAAATATTCTTCTGACC
>JAQIBQ010000045.1 GCA_027859005.1 Prolixibacteraceae bacterium
GTCGGGGAGTTCACTGTTGTCATTGTCATTTGCTAAATGTAAGGTCCAATTAGTATTGCTATTCTTTATTATTTCGCCAATGCTACCACTCTCAAAGTCATCAGTTATGGTTGTTTTGGGATTAAAATCAATGTCTTTATTGCAATTTAAAAGAAGTAATAATGAAAGTATTATTAGTAGATAACTGATGATCGTTGACTTTTTCATAGTGTTGCTTGCTTCCGGTTTTTGATTAAATATAGTTACTTATTTTCTTCCTGTAAATTTTAATGAAAATATGATTTCACTCCTTCGTTCAATTCTTATTTTTTCATCATATTTGCACTGTAAATAATGAACATATGATCAATACTATTACGTTAAAAGAAGACATTGTTTCTACTGCAGTTCAATTGTTTGACGAAGGATATGCTTGTTCTCAGTCTATATTATTGTCTTTCTCTAGCTATTTTAATTTAGATGAACGAACAGCAAAATTAATTTCTTCAACTTTTGGAGGAGGAATGGGACGACTACGTCAAACTTGTGGCGCAGTGACTGGTGGATTTATGGTTTTGGGCATGGCATTTGGAAATGAAGATCCAAAAGACATGGAAACCAAGTTGAATGGATATAAGAAAGTTCGTGAATTGAATAAGTTGGTTGTGGATATTCATACTACATCGAATTGTAAAGAACTGTTAGTGAAACATGCTACTGAAGCTCAGGTTGAAGAACGTAAACATCATAAAATCATTTGCCGAAAAGTAGTGGCAGATACAGCCGGATTGGTATTTGATATTTTAAAAGAAGAGGGTAGGGTGTAATTTAATTCTTAAGGTTTGAAACATGCCAGCACCTACACACGATTTTTAACCATTTAACAAAAACAATTCCAGTTCATTTGCGTTACGTTTTTAGTATTGTAAAGCTACTTTTTTATGGAAGGTTACAATACCTGAGAAATAAAATGAAGTTTAATTAATCAAAAGAAATAAAATGCACATTTACAAAGTTGTAGGTAGAGAGATAATGGATTCACGTGGTAATCCCACAGTGGAAGTAGAAATCACTCTTGAAAGTGGTATTAAAGGTATAGCTGCTGTTCCATCGGGAGCATCAACAGGCGAAAACGAAGCACTTGAGTTGCGCGATGGTGACAAAAAACGTTTCCTTGGAAAAGGATGTTTGAAAGCTGTTGAAAACGTAAACACTAAAATTGGTCCTGCTATCGAAGGTATGAGTGCTTTAGACCAGGTTGGTATCGACAAAGCAATGTTGGTACTCGATGGTACTAAAACAAAAAGTAACCTTGGAGCAAACGCTATTTTAGGTGTTTCACTGGCTGCTGCAAAAGCTGCTGCCAATTACCTTGAAATGCCATTGTATCGCTACATTGGTGGCGTAAACGCTAAAACCTTACCCGTTCCAATGATGAACATCATCAATGGTGGATCTCACTCCGATGCTCCTATTGCATTCCAGGAATTTATGATTCGTCCGGTAGGTGCTCCTTCATTCCGTGAAGGTTTACGTATGGGTGCTGAAATTTTCCACAGCCTGAAAAAAGTATTACACGACCGTAACCTCAGTACTGCTGTTGGCGACGAAGGTGGTTTCGCTCCTGCATTAGACGGTACCGAAGATGCTTTGGAAAGCATTATCAAAGCTATTGAGAATGCTGGTTATAAGCCAGGTACTGAAGTGACAATCGCTTTAGATTGTGCTGCTTCTGAATTTTATTCCGACGGTGTTTACGATTATTCTAAATTCGAAGGTGAAGGCGGAGCAAAACGTAACTCAGCTGAGCAAGCTGCTTACTTAGCCGAATTGGTTGCTAAATATCCTATCGATTCAATCGAAGACGGTATGGACGAAGGTGACTGGGACGGATGGGTGAAAATGAACGCTGAAATTGGCGACAGATGTCAGATTGTGGGTGATGATTTGTTTGTAACTAATGTTGAATACCTGCAAAAATGTATCGAGTTGGGAGCTGCTAATTCTATCCTGATTAAGGTAAACCAAATTGGTACCCTAACCGAAACTCTCGACGCTATTGAAATGGCTCATCGTGCAGGTTATACTTCAGTAACTTCTCACCGTTCGGGCGAGACTGAAGATGCTACCATTGCCGATATCGCAGTAGCAACTAACAGTGGTCAAATCAAAACCGGTTCAATGAGCCGCTCCGACCGTATGGCTAAATACAACCAATTACTTCGTATCGAAGAGGAGTTGGGCGAAAGCGCTATCTACGGATACAAAAAAGTGATCAAAAAATAAGCAACTATTATTTGCAATTTGGAAGCTGTCTCTGTTTAGGGGCAGCTTTTTTAATGGGTAAAAGCCAGCAGTATAACATGCCGCGATGCTTGCATACCGATTCTGAATTATTATTGGCGGCCAGCCGGGCTATTCGCTTTAGTTGCCCGTCCATTGGTGAGGTCTCACTGCTTTGGCAAGGGGCTTCTTTCAGTCGCCCTTGCCAAAGCCTTCAACCAATCACCACTGCCCGGGCAAGCTACGCTTCTATCCCTGGCCGTTGTGCGCTACCGAATTCTGAAAGCAGGTCCAGTGATGAAACAAGCATGAAACAGGCGGTTAGATCTGATATAGAATAGCTTGCACCAAGTCAGGTGCTTCGTTTCAAAAAAAAAGTTTGCCAGATCAATTGACCCATCATCCGATCCGCTTGCTTCTACATCAACTAGTTCAGTTATTTTTTCTGAAAGTTGTGTATGGTAATTCTCTGTGGGTGAGATTAAAGGTTTGGTGTTAGCATAACGCATTTTCCCACTTCGCCCAGCGATTGTACAATTTGTTCGTACTGATTCATGGCCGATAACAGATTCATCTTTTCATCCGAAGTGAGATTCTTATCCTGTGACAAATAAGCTTTACGCAGCGTTTCAATTCCATTCCCCGATGCGGAAGTCATGATCCTTAAAAAATCGGCATCCAATGTGTTTTTATCTTTCACCACATCGTTGAGCGTAAGCAGAATAATGTCGAGACCTTCGATAGCTATTTCTGCGAAATGCGATCCCTGATCGTTTTTCATTAAAAGAGCAAAGTTTGAAGCGAGTGAGACAATGTGTTCGAACAGTATCGTTATTTTCCCTTGTGTGTTGATCAAATAATTCAGCTTTTCATATTGACCGGCATTCATCCGGCTGTCGGTCGATAGTTCGTTAATGGTTTCCCAAATGGTGTTAATGAGCGAAGTGAAACTTTCGTGGTAGTTGTCCACCTTAATGGTGAAATCTTCTTCGCGAAACAGGGCGAAGGTCATTTGAGTAATATCTATCAACCTGATTTGTTCTAAGGCAATTAGCTGAAGTGCAGAGTCGGTATCTTCAGTTGCAATGTCGTATAAATATTTTGGTGTTGCCAGTTTCTCATCCGCACTTTCGGGCCAGTAACGTTGAAGAAGTTTGCAGCAGAAGGGGAGAATAAAAAGTAGAATAAGGCCCGGAATAATATTGAAGATGGTATAAAGCAGGGCAAGTTGAGTAGCCAAATTATTCGAAAGGTAAAAAGTCAATGCCTTTATTAGAGGTACACCTCCGTATATTTCTAAGATGAAGAGCGGAATAACGATAAAAGCGCCCAGAAAATTGTAAAAGCTCTGGAACATGGCAATCTGTTTACTTTGTCCCTTAATTTTAGATGAAAGCATAAAGGTTAGTATCGACGAACCTACATTGGCTCCGTAAACAATTATCATGGAATCCTCAAAAGTAAGCAAGCCTCCTTTTACCAAGGCTAATCCGATGATGATGGTTGCCATCGATGAGTGAACAAGAATGCTGATCAACGCTGCGACCAGGAATACGATGGTATAGAAGCCATGCGACTGTGTAAATAATTCCTGTATCCAGGGCATTTCTATCAGGGGAGAAACCCCGTTTTGCATGGTTTCTAAACCAAAAAACAGTAGTGCGAGTCCCAGAAAAAGACCAATGTAATTTTTTAATCCTTTCGAAATGGAAGAAGTATAAAGGATGGCTGATATTCCCAGTATAGCCAAAACAGCGGCTTTTATGTCGATGGCAACAAGATAGATAATGATTCCTCCAAACATATTGCCCCCAATGATGATGGGGAGTGCTTGCTTGACCTTTAATGCACCGGCCCGTATCATTCCAATGAGTGTAAATACCAAAGCCGATAAACTTTGGGTAACCATAATGATCATTCCTCCAATAAAGAGACCCTGAAATACAGTTTTGGTTAGTCGCTGAATCAGGGTTCTTACCTTTTTGTTGGTTAATGCCTTTAAATAGTTGGTTAAGGTTTGCAGGCCCCAGAAGAACATCCCTAAACCAGCAACGAAAGAAGTGATCGCTAATAAAACCATAGGCTACAATCGATGAATACAAGGTTTGTTTAACATCTTAATAGTTTTTCTCTTTTCATGGTGCACCCGGGAAGGAATGGATAGTACAACATCATCTTCCCTTTTCTCACATCAAAAAATCGTTCAGTAAGATATCTAATTTCAAATTGAATCCTTATTTCAATTTGAAATTATTTTGTAGCACTTTAAAATTTGTTGATTTTCATCGTTGAATCGTTATAGATCGGTTCACCTCTTGTTGGTATTTTGCCTGAAAAAAAGAGGTGCTTTCCAATGACAATAAACTTTTGGTAAGTAATTCGGGGGAGGCAGGAGTCCGTTTCCCCTTTGACTCTTCTGGAAGGGGAGTGGTTTTTTATACCACAAATTTTAGTATCTCAGACTTCTGAAAAACTCAATGTCTTAATTCTTCTGACGGATTATTTCATTATTGTATTTATTATGGTTGGAATTCCAACTAAATGGTTTAGGTTTGCCTTTATTCTTAAAAGAAATAAAGGTAAAACAAAACACTTCTCTGGAAATATGCATGGAGCAGAGGCTTTTTTTAGATTTTACTCCTTTCGTAAATCGGTACATTATGAATGAACAGCAATCCATCGGACGTTTGATATCCATTATTAATCGTCTTTTTTCTGTCTATTTTAACTCAAAAATGAAAGATAAACCCATCGGATTTAGTCAGGTTCATTTGTTGAAATACATTGAGCAAAACGAAGGATGTAGTCAGCGTCAAGTGAATGAATATTTTATGAGCGATAAAGGGACTACAACTACTCTTTTGAATAGTCTGGAGCAAAACAAACTGATTGTAAGAATGAGAAATAAAGAAGATTCCAGGATCAAAAATCTTTCAGTAACCGAAAAAGGGAAAGTCTTTATGGGTGAAATGAAAGTTGTTTTGGGGGATTGGACAGCGATACTGTTGAAAGGATTTGATGAGAATGAACGTGATATGGCTTTTAAAGTGCTTAATAAAATGGTGGCAAATGTATCGTATTTGAAAGAATATAAGGAGAGAAATTAAAATGGGAAGAGAAAAAATAGATATAACCAATGGTCCAATTGCGAAGGTTTTGCTTAAACTTACCTGGCCCATGTTATTTGGGATGTTGGGGATTATGGTCTTCAATTTAACCGATACTTTTTTTATCGGAAAATTAGGTGTGCAGCAATTGGCAGCTATTAGTTTTACATTTCCTGTTGTGATGTTTATTAATAGTTTGGCCTTGGGAATGGGAATTGGCACGGCATCACTAATTTCGCGTACCTATGTTTCGGAACCCCGAAAAGTAGTACAAAAATATGCTGTTGATGCTATCTTTTTAGCCGTATTTGTTGTGGTCAGTTTTGTTCTGATTGGGCTTTTAAGCATTGACCCTATATTTCGTCTCTTGGGTGTTACTGATGAATTGATGCCTTTTGTAAAGGATTACATGCAAATATGGTTTTGGGGAGTTCCTTTCGTGGTGGTTCCCATGGTAGGCAATAACATCATTCGGGCAACCGGCGATACCTTTACGCCGGGAATGATCATGGTTTTTTCGGCTGTAGTGAATGTGATTTTAGATCCCATTTTGATATTTGGATGGGGATCGGTCCCTTCTATGGGACTTAAAGGAGCTGCTTTGGCCACGGTGTTTAGCAGGGCCATGGGATTAGTCGTTGCCATATATATTCTTGCTTTCCGCGAAAAGTTGTTAGTTCTCTACATCCCTGTACTTAAGGAATTGTGGGCGTCGTGGAAGAAAATATTATATGTGGCGGCACCTGCAGCTACTGGAATGTTAATCACTCCAATTTCAATGGGAATTATTACGCGTTTTGTTTCATCCTATGGTAAAGAAGCTGTAGCTGCTTTTGGTATTGTTTCAAGGATCGAAATGTTTATTTTAATGATCGTGATGGC
>JAQIBQ010000046.1 GCA_027859005.1 Prolixibacteraceae bacterium
GGGCTATCACTACTTTGGTCTTAATAAGGTAAATGGCAATTGGGTTTTTCGTGAATGGGCACCAAACGCTACTCAACTATTTTTAGTTGGGTCATTCAACAACTGGGATGAATCAGAAGAGTACAAGCTTACATCAATTGGAAATGGAAATTGGGAACTTATTCTTCCATTAAACAAATTGGAACATAAAGATTTTTATGCACTAAATATTCACTGGAATGGTGGATCAGGTAAAAGAATACCGGCTTGGGCAAACCGAGTGGTTCAAGATCCCGTAACTTACATTTTCAATGCTCAAATTTGGAATCCTCCAACACGGTATCAATGGAAAAATAAAAATTTTGTGCCTTCATCTAATTCTGTGTTTATATATGAAGCACATATTGGAATGGCAGGCGAAGAGGAACGGGTTCATACTTTCAATGAATTCAGAACCGAAATTTTGCCACAGGTAAAAGAACTCGGTTATAATGTTATACAGTTTATGGCCATTCCAGAGCATCCTTATTACGGAAGTTTTGGCTACCATGTTTCAAGTTTTTTTGCAGCGTCATCACGCTTTGGAACACCTGAAGAGTTGAAACAATTGATTGACGAAGCTCATGGGATGGGCATTGCTATTATTATGGATTTAATTCATTCGCATGCTGTTAAAAATGAATTAGAAGGGATTGGTAATCTAGATGGTACACGTTACCAATTTTTTCACGATGGACCTCGTGGTGAACATCCTGCTTGGGACTCATACTGTTTCAACTACGGGAAAAATGAAGTGCTTCATTTTCTATTATCGAATATTAAATATTGGTTAGATGAATACAATTTCGACGGATATCGGTTCGATGGCGTAACCAGCATGTTGTATTTCGATCACGGCCTTGGAAAAGCTTTCGGTGGATATGAGGATTATTTCACACCAAACCTCGATTACGACGCAGTGGTCTACTTCAAACTAGCCAATAAATTGATTCACGAAATTAAAGAGAAAGCGTTATCGATCGCTGAAGATATGAGTGGGCTACCAGGCGTAGCAGCTCCACTAACAGATGGAGGTCTAGGCTTCGATTACCGGATGAGCATGGGAGTTCCTGACTATTGGATCAAACAAATTAAAGAAAAGAAAGACGAAGAATGGGAAGTTGGCGATTTGTTTTATCAAATGACTGCCCATAGGAACGATGAAAAAGTGGTTAGTTATACCGAGAGCCACGACCAGGCTTTAGTTGGTGATAAAACAATACTATTTCGACTGATAGATAAAGAAATGTATTACAACATGAGAAAGGATCAGCCCAGCCTTGTTGTTGATCGGGGTATTGCCTTACATAAGATGACACGATTAATTACATCGAGTTGTGCGGGTGGCGCTTACTTAACTTTTATGGGAAATGAATTTGGACATCCTGAGTGGATCGATTTCCCAAGAGAAGGAAATAATTGGTCGTATAAAAATGCCCGACGCCTTTGGAGTTTATCTAAAGACTATGATTTACGATTTCATTGGCTAAAAGATTTCGATCGCGAAATGATACACCTTCTCGATAAATACAACACCATTATTACACCAGAAATATGGAAAATTTGGGAGAATAAACCCGATCAAGTATTGGCGTATTCACGTGGTGATTTATTATTTGTATTTAATTTCAGTCCTACCACATCGTATACCGATTATGGAATTGCTTACGAAGCGTCGAAATTTAAAGTACTATTAAATACTGACGCAGGACGCTTTGGAGGACAAGATAGAATTGATGACCGCATTACTTACTACACAATACCACAAATGACTGGTTCCGAAAATAAGCATTACTTAAAATTATACTTGCCGGCAAGAACAGCAATTGTATTCAAAAAAGAAGGATTAAGAAGAATTAAATAGAAAAATATAAAGCAACAAAAAAGGTGACCATTAGGCCACCTTTTGTTGTATATAATAGTATGATTAACTAATTTCTCTTAGTTGCTTTTCGAGCCGAGTAGTTGATGTGCAAAGCAGCAGCCTTACGCAACTCTTGCTTAATTTCTGTAACAATACCCATTTTAGTATATTCATCTACTTTAAGTGATGTTACAATTTGACCACGCTCTTGTTCTTCACGAGCCTGACGTTCAGCTTCAACATAATCGCCAATATCAGATACTTTAGCAAACTGATCGTTCAACTGGATACGAGGTTCGTTTCCTAATTGTGCTTGATACATAGGCATCGGTGGTCCAACATTAATGTAGCTTACCAATGATTTTTTCTCAAGCTTTGATATTTCGGTTGCTTCAGGTACTTTAACCTTAACCAATGGATCGGTTTCACGCATTGTTGTTGTTACCATAAAGAAGAACAACAGCATGAATACAATATCGGGTAAGGCAGAAGTTGATATAGCTGGAGTTTCTTTTCCGTCGTCTTTTCTAAATTTTGACATATTATTTCCCTCCTACTTTTTTAGGTTCAGCTTCTGAAATCTTTTGCGGATAGATTTCCTTAACAGCATCTTGACGTTCGTCGTCAAGTTTAGCAAAAGGTTTTCCAAACTTATCCTGAGAAATGCTTTCACGCAATTCGTTAATGGCAGCAATCAACTCGTTCTGAACTTTAATGTAAGTTCCGTAAGTTGTACCAATATCGTTACGTAATGAAATTACCGCACTACCAGTAAGAACTTCATAAGGTCCAAAATATGGAACTTCTTCTAAATTCTTTTCAGGTAAGTCTGGTAAATTAAGTGGATTTGTAAGGAATTCTTTTGTCTTATCTTTTAAGTCTTCTACCCGGCATAGTTCACCTTCAACCATTAAACGGTTGTTACGGTCAACAAGCACTACGAAAATGTTACGCTCTTTAATTGGCGGAGTATCCTCAATATCTTCAGGAGCAACCCATTGGGGCAACCTTCTTTCTAAACCACTATCAACGTCCATGGTAGTTGTTACCAAGAAGAAAATAAGTAGCATAAAAGCGATATCAGCCAACGACGAAGCGTTATATTCGGGTAATTTCCTAGGCATAATCTATTATTTTTAGGATGTTATTGCTAACACCACTAGCGTTTAAAAATACTTGCAGCACCAAATCCAATAATCGATAGAAATGCACCTGCAAAAAGAATGTACGTTACATACAATCCTGTTCCAATCCATTTTGAAACGGATTCGGTAAGCGTTCCGTCAGCTACAAATTTTTCAACACCAAAGAATGTTGGAATTTGATCTGAAGCTACGAAATAAGAAACAAGCAAGATTACTGCTAGAATTCCTACAGAACCTAACGCATTTAATGCTTTTGTTTTATCACTAAACATTTGAACTAGTGCAAATCCAACAGTTATTAAAGCCGAAGCTACAAATAGAAAGATTGACCAGTTTATGTTCATTGTGATCATCTGCATTGCTCTTGAGCCTTGGGTCGGTCCGTCATCGATTGATGAAACCATCAAAACAAACAGCAACACCGAGATGGCCATTAACACGTAAAGTGTTATTGTTGTTATTTTTCTTGTTTTCTCCATGAGTAAACTTATTTTTTAACATTGTGTTTCACAATTAAGTCAAGTAACGAGATTGAAGCATCTTCCATACTGTTGATGATGCTATCGATTTTTGCTAAACAATAATTGTAAAAGATTTGAAGAATGATCGCAACGATCAAACCAAATACAGTTGTAATCAAAGCCACTTTAATACCACCAGCTACTAACGACGGGCTAATATCTCCTGCAACCTCAATTGCATCAAAGGCACCAATCATACCAATTACAGTACCCATAAAACCTAACATAGGAGCCAATGCAATAAATAAAGCGATCCAACTCAATCCTTTTTCTAACAAACCAGCTTGAACACTACCGTAAGAAACTACTGACTTTTCAACAACGTCAACACCTTCGTCGTAACGATCTAAACCTTGGTAGAAAATACTAGCAACAGGTCCACGTGCATTTCTACATACTTCATTTGCAGCTTCAACACCTCCACTAGCCATTGCGTCTTCAACACTAGCTAATAATTTTTT
>JAQIBQ010000369.1 GCA_027859005.1 Prolixibacteraceae bacterium
AACATTCTCGCTAATTTATCGTCAGCTCGAAATAAGGAAAAATAGTATACTATTGAAATTCAGATATTAAAAAAGAATTATTCGGTTATGGCAGAGCTGAAGAGTCAATTGTCATTAGAAAAAAAGTCATTTATTGACTCTACTGTACATTTAATTCTCCTAATGACCAATAAATAAATTATGTCGTAGCCTGTAAATAAAACACTAAGAGAAATGCTTAGGTCGAACTCTAGTTATTTAAGGAGTTCATTTGCAGTATTTATATATTTCTTTCCAGAATACATTCGCTTTTAATCTTAATTTGTTATGCATATTGTGCTGTAAATAGGGGGCTTAACCCTTGGTTGCCCACATTTTAAGCAGCTTAGAGTTTAATAAAATGAAATTACATATTAGGTTACAGTAAATAATCGCTGCATTACCACAAATGGCAACTTCCTTTTCATTCTAACAACTTCTCTACGTTAATAATACAGAAGTAGTCGAAAATTCACAAATACAATAGTTAAAAAGAGGGCAGGGATGTGAGTTTACATTTGGAACTTACGAAAAATACAGGGCGATTTACAAATGAATTACACAAAAGGTGTGAGAAAAACACATTGTTCGTGACAAATGTACACTATCCTTTACTTGGAATGCGGGCCAGATTGGCGAAGCCCAAACACACCATATAAATCACATATCCAGTCTATTAAGGTTAGTCTATTGACACGAAACTTAAAGGTATTCTATCTATTTGTAAACAATCAAACAGAAAGCGCCTTTACCCCACATTAAATTCACACTAATAGCCTATAAACTAGGCTTTAAATAGACTTTACTTAAGTAATACATTAAGTAGGCGTATTTAGTTTAATTGCCTTGCTAGGTGTGGTTTAGTGTGAGTTCCGCATTAATGGCTTGTTACATTTGTATCAACACAACTGATTACAAATGTTTCTGCAATTCCAGTAAAATTTCATACATTTGTAATGTCGATTAGTTAATCAGACAAGTTATATATGTAATCTCGTAATTCATGAAAGATCGAATTGTAAAGTTTATTGAATCAGAGCACATTACAGCTGCTGAATTTGCTGATAAGATTGGAGTGCAACGTTCAAGTGTTTCTCATGTATTGAACGGACGAAACAATCCTGGCTATTCTTTCATACAGAAGATTATTGAAGCTTTTCCAACGATCAATTCACGTTGGTTGTTAACAGGCGATGGTAGTATTTATGAAAATAATGAGATCAGGAAGGGAATTACCCCACAAGAACCTAAATTGTTTTCAACAACTCCAGAAGAGGAAATTCCGACAGTTGAACAAGCATCTCCAAAACCAACTAATTGGTCTAACATTACTGATGATAAGCAAAGTAAACAACAAGTACCTCCCATTATTCCACCCGTTGACAACTCCAAAATAGTTACACGAGTGTTGATATTTTATGACGATCAGACCTTCGATGATTTTCGTCCAGCAAAATAATTATAGTATCTTCGCGCTCAAATTTAAATAGCGCGATGAACAAAAAAGTTTGTGATTTAATACTTACTAAAAAAACCCAACTTAATCACGATAACTATTTGCTTGAGCTTCAGTCTAAGGAGCCTTTATCAGCAATAAATCCCGGTCAATTTGTAAATGTTTTGATAAAAGATGCGTCTTCGACTTTCTTGCGTCGTCCATTTTCAGTGCATGAAGTTATTTATGCTACAAATTCAATTGTTATTCTTGTAAAAACAGTTGGCGAAGGGACTTACAAACTAGTTGAAGCGGAACTTGGCGATAAGATAGATGTTGTTTTTCCTTTAGGGAATGGATTTTCATTACCAAAGAAAGATGAGAAGATTTTATTAATTGGTGGTGGAGTTGGTATTGCACCTATGATGCAAATGGGGCGTGAATCTAAAGAAGCAAGAGCAGAAGTGCACTTTCTTTTAGGAGCACGTTCGGCTAAAGATCAGATTCTTATTGATGAATTCAAGCAGCATGGATCTGTTCATCTAACAACAAACGATGGATCGATGGGAGTAGAAGGCTTTGTTATTCATCATCCAATTTTTAGCAAAAAAGAAGGCTTTGATCGTATTTATTGTTGTGGCCCTGATCCTATGATGCATGCTGTTGCGAAGAAGGCTAAAGCACTATCCATTGATTGTGAAGTTTCACTTGAAAATATGATGGCCTGTGGTTTTGGCGTATGTCTTTGTTGTGTGACCAAAACAAATGAGGGTAATAAGTGCGTATGTACCGATGGACCTGTTTTTAATATAAAAGACCTGGAATGGCAGATTTAAAAGTTAAAATACATAAGCTTGAATTGAAGAATCCGGTAATGACGGCTTCAGGAACCTTTGGCAATGGCGTTGAATTCGACGATTTCATTAACGTAAGCGACTTAGGCGGCATTTTATTGAAGGGTACAACACTTCATCACCGTGAAGGGAACGACTATCCAAGAATGGCTGAAACCCCTTCAGGAATGCTTAATGCTGTAGGTCTTCAGAATAAAGGTGTCGATTATTTCTGTGAGTCGATTTATCCAAACGTTCGAAAGTACAATACCAATGTTGTTGTAAATGTAAATGGCTCAACCATTGAAGAATACATTGCACTGACCGAAAGAATTAACGAGCTGGATGATATTGATGCTATTGAGTTGAATATATCATGTCCTAATGTAAAAGAAGGCGGTATGGCTTTTGGTACAAGCTGTCCGATGGCAGAGCAAGTAACTAAAGAAGTAAGGAAAGTATACAATAAAACGATGATTGTTAAGCTTTCGCCTAATGTGACTAACATTGCTGAAATTGATAAAGCAGTTGAATTCCAAGGTGCCGATAGCGTTTCATTGGTGAATACATTTCTGGGGATGGCTATCGATGCAGAATCGCGTAAGCCCTTATTATCAACCATTACGGGAGGATTATCGGGGCCGGCAATTAAACCTATTGCCTTGCGGATGGTATGGCAGGTCGCACAAGCAATTAAGGTACCTGTTATTGGAATGGGAGGTATAATGAATGCTACCGATGCAATTGAATTTATGCTTGCTGGAGCTACTGCAGTACAAATTGGAACAGCAAACTTCATCGACCCAAAGATAGCTATTAAGATAGTTAAAGGTATTGAGGAATATGCCCAAAGGCATAACATACATCAAATCAGTGACATAATTGGCGAATTACAAATGTAATTACGCTTAATTTACATATGTAATATAATGCAGACTTCATTTAGATATACATTTTTAGTAATAATTTTCCTTTTGTATCCTTCCTTCAGTGGTGAGAATTCAAACGTCACGGAAATATTGTCTTCTAATGAAATTAACAAGCCTATTAATCAACGTATATTCAATGAAACAAGTGAATTTGAATATACAAAATACATTGACAGACAAGTAACCCGATTTATGGAGCGTTCTGCTCTTAATGGTGTTTCTATTGCGGTAGTGAAAGATGAAAAGCTTGTCTTTAATCGTTCTTATGGGTACGCCAATGTTGAATTAGGTATTGAAACCTCTCCCGAACATCTGTTTCGAATAGCGAGTGTATCCAAATTAATAACGGCCATAGCTGTAATGAAGTTGGTTGATGATGGCTTATTAAGTTTAAACGATCCTGTATTTGGTAAAGATGGTTTCTTCAACGATGAAAAGTATCTTAAAATTCGAGATGAAAAATTACTATCGATTGAAGTTTTACATTTATTAAATCATACTTCAGGCTGGACACAGCGTTATGGCGATCCAATGTTTAATTCCCTTACGATAGCAAAGAAAGTGGGAGACGAAGCACCTGCAACAATAGATTCTTATTTGAAATTTGTAACCAGTAGACGCTTGTACTACAAACCAGGAACAATGTATGGTTATTCCAATATGGCCTATGTTTTCTTAGGTGAAATCATTAAGAAAGCAAGCGGAATGTCTTATGAAAATTACATTCGCTATCAAATACTTTTCCCAAATGGTATTTACGATATGCATTTGGGAAAAAATTTCTATGCCGACAAACTACCTAATGAAGTTCGCTATTATGAACAAGAAGGTTCAATGGAAGTTAAGGCATACAATGGAAATTCAATTTATTTGCCTAAATCATATGGTGGAAACGATATTGAATTACTTGGTGCTGCTGGAGGATGGGTTGTTTCAGCATCTGAAATGGCTAAGCTCATGACACTTGTTGATGGTTTTGAAGATACCCCCGACATCTTAACGAAGGAAAGTATAGAAAATATGACAGGTGGTTTAGGTAATCCTCTTGGTTGGCGCGAAACAGTTAGGGGGTATTGGACTCGAACAGGAAGCTTTGCTGGAACTGCAGCAGTAGTTCAACGTCGACCCGATGGAACCCAATGGGTATTTCTCAGCAATACAAGCAATTGGAAAGGCCCTGGTTTCTCAAATGATATAAAACGACTCATGCGAAAACTACAAAGCAGAGTTAAATATTGGCCCGATCAGGATTTATTC
>JAQIBQ010000094.1 GCA_027859005.1 Prolixibacteraceae bacterium
TTTTGGAATGAAGAAAAAGGATACTTAGCAGATTGTTTTTACAACGGACAAGCAGATTGGTCAGTGCGCCCAAATCAAGTAATAGCAGTTGCACTTCAACATTCACCTTTATCAAAAGAGATGAAGAAAAAGGTACTTAGTCTAGCAAAAAAAGACTTGCTAACATCAAAAGGACTAAGAACCCTTTCACCACGAAATCCGAATTTCAAAGCGAAATACGAAGGTAGTGAACGACCACGAGAAGAAGCCATTCACCAAGGAACCGTTTTCCCATGGCTTATTGGATTCTTTATCGAAGGTTATTTGAACGTACATCAACGTGGAGGTTTGGCTTTTGTTAAAAAAATAATGAGTGGATTCGAAGAAGAAATGACCAACCAAGGCATTGGAACAATTTCTGAAGTGTACGATGGAAATCCACCCCATACAGGAAGAGGCTCAATTTCACAAGCATGGAATATTGGTGAAATTTTACGCGCCTACCAACTTATCGACCAAATTGAAACTAAACCATTACAAAAAAGCAGCAAATGAAAGTATTAATGTTTGGATGGGAATTTCCACCCCATATTTCAGGAGGATTAGGCACTGCCTGTTATGGTCTAACCAAAGGCTTGGCTAACTTCAAAGATATTGAAGTGCTTTTTGTTGTACCAAAAGCACATGGCGACGAAGACCAAAGCACCATGAAACTTATTGGTGCTAGTGATGTTCCTGTTACTCAAAAACAAGTTATTTTTAAAGATTTACAACGAAAAGTTGACTATTACGAAGTTGACTCGGCAATTGTTCCTTATACCGATCCTGAAGAGTTTTGGAAATTAAATTCGAAACAACATTCTGAAAAAACTCAATTCATACATACCGATGATCAAGGCAGAATTAAATTTTCAGGAAAATATGGTGCCAATTTAATAGATGAAATATACAATTATGCAATTGTTGCCGAATCTATTGCGACTGATAACGATTTCGATATAATTCATGCGCACGACTGGTTAGCCTATCCAGCTGGTATTGCAGCAAAAAAAGCCTCAGGCAAACCATTGGTTATACACGTACACGCAACAGATTTCGATCGAAGTGGCGGAAGCGTTAACCCAAAGGTTTATGCAATGGAACGCGAGGGCATGGAAATTGCCGATAAGATAATTACCGTAAGTAATCTTACCCGTAAGATTGTAATTGAAAAATACGGAATTGATCCTGAGAAAGTAGAAACGGTATACAATGCAGTAGAGCCTGTTCACATTGAAAAAAAGAAAGCGCTCAAAAAAGGAATGGACGACAAAGTAGTTACATTCTTGGGGCGAATTACCATGCAAAAAGGACCTGAATACTTTGTTGAAGCTGCAAACGAAGTTTTAAAAAGAATTAAAAATGTTCGATTTGTGATGGCCGGAAGTGGCGATATGATGAATGCAATGGTACGTAGAGCCGCACAATTAAACATTACCGACCATTTTCATTTTACTGGATTCCTTCGTGGCGACGACGTATTTCATATGTTCAAAATGAGTGATGTTTACGTTATGCCATCAGTATCAGAACCATTTGGCATATCACCACTGGAAGCAATGCAAAGCGATGTGCCTGTTATAATATCAAAACAATCAGGCGTTTCCGAAATTCTCACTCACGCAATAAAAATCGATTTCTGGGACATTAATGCCATGGCCGATGCAATTTATGCATTGGTGAAATACCCGGCACTTTCAACAACCTTTAAAAAACATGCTCGTACCGAAGTTGACATCTTACAATGGAAACATTCGGCCAAACATGTAAGAAAAATATATAAAGAAACTTTAGACCTTCGTTAAAAAAGAGACCAAAGATATGAAGACAATTTGCTTATATTTCCAGCTACACCAACCATTCAGATATCGTCGTTACCGTTTTTTCGACATTGGAAACGATTCATATTATTACGACGATTATGCCAATGAAACCATTTTGCAAAAAGTAGCTCAAAACTGTTACTTACCTGCAAATAAACTATTGCTCGATGCGATTGAAAAGCAGAAAGGCAAATTCAAAATAGCATTTTCACTTTCGGGTATTGCTTTGGAACAATTTCAATTGTACGCTCCTGAAGTGATTGAATCATTCAAGAAATTAAGCGATACTGGTTGTGTTGAATTCTTGTCTGAAACTTTTTCGCATTCATTGGTTGCATTAAAAAGCCAATCTCAACTAGCAGAACAAGTTAAAAAGCACGACGATCTTATTGAATCGCTTTTTGGTCAACGTCCTTCAGTTTTTAGGAATACTGAGCTAATTTATTCCGACGAGATTGGGAATATGGTAAACGACATGGGGTTCAAAGCCATTTTAACCGAAGGTGCAAAACACGTTTTAGGATGGAAGAGCCCAAACTTTCTTTACACCAATGCTATCAACCCGCGTTTAAAAGTTTTAATGCGAAACTATAAACTAAGTGACGATTTAGCTTTCCGTTTCTCCAATCCCGATTGGTCTGAATATCCGCTTACTGCCGAAAAGTTTGCAAATTGGATAAAGCAAATGGACGAGAAAGAAGAAGTAGTAAACCTTTTTATGGATTACGAAACCTTCGGAGAGCATCAGAAGAAAGAAACAGGTATTTTGGATTTTCTTGCTGCCCTTCCTGCCGAAGTGATCAAACAGAATATTGAATTTAATACCCCAAGTGAGGTTGTTAAAAAACTACAGCCTGTTTCAGCTGTTCATGTTCCAAACCCAATATCGTGGGCCGACGAAGAACGTGACCTATCTGCCTGGTTAGGAAATGAACTACAAGAAGAAGCCTTTAATAAATTGTATAGCTTATTGCACCGTGTTGAAAAATGCGATGATGCCGAAATCATAAAAGATTGGGAATACCTTCAAGTAAGTGATCATTTCTATTACATGTGTACAAAATTCTTCTCCGACGGGGAAGTCCACAAATATTTTAACCCCTACGATTCTCCTTACGAAGCATATATTAATTACATGAATGTATTGTCAGATTTTGCTCTAAGGCTAGACGAATTTGTGCCCGAGAATGAAGTTAAGCAACAACTATCGGAGTTGCAAAAAACTATTTCTGAAAAGAATGCGAAGATTAAAAACTTAGAAACCGAGAATAAGAAATTGCTTTCTAAAGTTAAAAATACAATGTCTAAACCTTCAACAAAAAAACCAAAAGTGGTTAAAAAAGCAGCACCTAAAAAGAAATAGATTACAGAACATTAAAAAAAATATTCGACTTAAAATAGTACTGTAAATTAACCTATTGTAAACTACAATTTGAAATATACAGACATATAGATATCGACAGTTATAATGTCGAAATATTTTATTCTATTTGTCCCCGAATTAAACAATTTTTAGTTTATCTAGTTTAAAGAGAGAAAAAGACATCAATTTACCGTTATCTATTTGAATTGTTGATAATTGTTTGTCTGCGTTTATAGTGATTTAAATATTAGCAAAAAGTGTTTCTTTAGTAGTTTATAAAATTAAAACACATGAATAAAGAAGGAGTAAGATTTATAGAAAGGCATTTTACTGATAGCCCAAGTTGGAAGAAGTTAATAGTAGAATCAAATATACCAGAACGCTTAAGTCCACTTAAAGAGATTTCACGAAACATTTGGTGGGTTTGGAATAACAAAGCACGTGATCTATTTGAGTATATCGACAATGAGTTATGGGAAGAGTCTGCCCACAATCCAATTGTTCTACTCGATAAAGTAAGCTATAGCCGTTATCAAGAACTTGAACAAGACGAAGAATTTGTATACAAACTTGACCTTGCATACATGAATCTTAAAAAATATCTTGAAGAACGTAGCAATTCAACAAGCACATCGATTGCTTATTTCAGTATGGAATATGGATTGCACGATAGCTTAAGAATTTTCTCAGGAGGTTTAGGTATTCTTGCCGGCGACTACCTTAAAGAAGCCAGCGACTCAAAGACAAATTTGGTTGCAGTTGGTCTATTATATCGTTATGGATATTTTAAACAAACACTAAACAACAATGGCGATCAAATTGCCAATTACGATGCCGAAGAGTTTGCAAAAATTCCAGTCACACCGGTAATGGTGAACGACAAATGGCTTAGTGTGAACATTGAATTACCCGGCAGAATTCTAACAGCAAAGGTTTGGCAAGTAAATGTGGGAAGTGTTAAACTATTTCTACTCGATGCCGACATTGACCAAAACAGTGACGAAGACCGTTTTGTTACACATCACCTTTATGGTGGCGATAATGAAAACCGTTTGAAGCAAGAAATGCTATTAGGATTAGGTGGTATTAGAACACTAACAGCCTTAGGATACGATACCGACATTTATCACTGCAACGAAGGGCATGCAGCATTTATCGGTATTGAGCGTTTAAAAAACACAATGGCTGAAAAGAACCTAACTTATGCCGAGGCGAAAGAGTTGGTTCGTGCGTCAACCCTATTTACCACTCACACTCCAGTACCTGCAGGTCACGATTCATTCCATATCGACTTGTTCAAAAAGTACATGGAAAAATACCCCAGTAACATTAATCTTTCTTGGGATGAATTTATTCAATTAGGAAAAGCATATCCGAGCGAAGATCATTTCAACATGAGTTATTTGGCTGCAAATCTTTCGCAAAACATCAACGGCGTTAGTATGCTTCATGGCGATGTAAGTAAAGAATTAATGAAAGATCTCTATCCTGGTTTCTTACCCGAAGAATCGCACATTGGTTACGTAACTAACGGTGTACATTTTTCAACATGGGCTGCCAAAGAATGGGTAGAATTATATCAAAAATATTTCGGCCATAATTTTCCTGAAACGCAAAGCGACTTTTCATTATGGAAACGTATTCACGACGTTCCAGATGCTGAAATAATGGAGCTAAAACATGGCCTTAAAGTAAGCTTAATTGACTACATCAAACAGCGTTTTTCCGACAACTGGATTAAACGCAACGAGAACCCAGCCTTAATTACAGAGGCATTAAATAAGTTGAATCCGAATGCATTAACAATTGGTTTTGCACGACGATTTGCGACCTATAAACGAGCACACCTTTTGTTTAAAAATCTCGACAGATTAAACGAAATTGTAAATAACCCAAACCACCCAGTTCAATTCTTATTTGCAGGTAAAGCACACCCTGCTGATAAAGGAGGACAGGACTTAATTAAATACATTGTTGAAATTTCAAAACGTCCTGAATTTTTAGGTAAAATCATGTTTATTCAGAATTACGACATGAATTTGGCCAAGAAAATGTTGCAAGGTGTAGATATTTGGATGAATACACCAACACGCCCATTAGAAGCATCGGGTACAAGTGGTGAAAAAGGTGTAATGAACGGAACCATGCACTTCTCAGTGCTCGACGGTTGGTGGGTTGAAGGCTATAAGCCTGAAGCAGGTTGGGCTCTTCCTTTAGAACGTTCATTTGATGTTCAGGAATTCCAGGATGAGTTAGATGCTGAAACCATTTACAACAATTTTGAACAAGAAATTGTACCTGCTTATTATAATAAAAATAAAAAAGGAGTATCAAGCGAATGGGTTTCATTTGTTAAAAACACCATATCAGAAGTAGCTCCAAACTTTACCATGCGTCGTCAGTTAAACGACTACATTGAACGTTTTTACGAACCTCAAGCAGCCCGTTATAAACTACTAAAAGCCAACGATAATAAACTGGCCATTGAGATTGCCACATGGAAAGGAAAAGTTGCAAAGAAATGGGACGGTATCAAAATGGTAGAAGCCAACATTGAACATGGTATTGCAAATACCTATAAGATAGGTGAGACACACCCAGCAAAAGTAACTCTTGATTTAAACGGCTTAACGAGCGAAGATGTTGGTGTTGAAATTGTAATAACTGAACGTATTGACGAGAAAGATGTATTTATTGAAACCAATGGTTTTTCGGTTGAATCAACCAATGAGAATCAAGCAACCTACAGCATCGACTTAACCATAATGAATCCAGGAAGTTACAATTACGGCATTCGTGTGTTCCCTAAAAACGATCTTTTACCACACCGATTTGACTTTAGGTATTTGCATTGGATGTAATATAAACATAGGATTTTAATCACATGATAGTATAAAGAGCTTGGTCTAATGGCCAAGCTCTTTCGTTTTAAAATATTTCAATCTCAAAATTATTTCACTTTTTTAAAGTATTGATCTAACTCTCCGTTTTCTATTATATCATTAATTTCATCCACGTCGTTTAGTTCAAAAATCCGTGGTCTATTTTCATCATAGTAGAACTCAATGTATGGTTCTTTATCTACTACATGCTCCAAAATTACATCTTCAGGAATTGATAACTCTCCTAATTCGTTTTGCATTTTGATATACTCTTTAACCGTAAGATCCAACATAGCATCCCTACCATATACCAATCCTTCGGCTACTAGTACAAACTCGTTAGAAAGGATTTTTCTGGTCAACAATATTGAATCTGAATCAATAATACCACTTCTTTCATCAAGCCAACCAAAGGAAGGAGTCCTCCATATCTCATTGTCTTCATACATCCCAATAAAAACCTTATCAAAGTCTTCAACGTTTTGTAACTTAACAATAACTAGTCCTGGTTTTGTTATTTCCTCTTTACTACATGAAACATTAAAGAATAATCCAAGTAGTAATCCAATAATAAATATATTTGTCTTCATAGCTTTAATAATTTAATGTTATATAAATGCGTGGTACTGTAATTTCATAACCATAACCTTTATAAGTTGCCTCAATCCAACCAGTGCCACCAGATGTAGGCCTCAATGCTACAAAATCATTACCTCCATAATAACCTTGTAAATTCGAACTGTATTCCTAAGTAACATAAGCACAATCAGCCGGATTAGTTAAAGTATAGGTTCCTCCTGCTGTTGTTAATACCGTAGGACCTGTAATTGTTCCTAGATTATATATATTTTCAGGATATAATGCAAATATAGCTTGTTCGTACTCATTCAAATTATGGCCTGACAAATAAAAATTACCCAGACTATAGTAATCATTATAATCACTCCCCCAACCCCAATTGCAATAGAATTGATCTGATGAATTGTAGCCATCAATAACCCAAGCATGACCCTTACCCAGTATATTATGCCCAGCATAATGTATAGGGCGACCATTATCAAGTTCAGATTTTAACATATCTTCCCAATTATTCAAATTCCAGAACCTACTTTTAAGATCAGTATGCATTCCCCAATAATCTTGATAACCATCTTCTGCTTTTGAAATTGTTGAAGAAGATCCATTTGTATCATAGTCGGTATCACAAGAAACACCAGCATGATAAATTAACAAAGCGTTATCATCATTAGAGGAAGTCTTATTCATTGAACTCCAACAATATTCAGTCTGTCCAAAAATTGCGGATTCCCCATCATGTGTATTACTGCCAGTTGGTGAGACACTAATATTCCAATAATATAATATTTGAGCCATTGCTATCGCCTCACAGCCAGCAGGTGAATTTGAAGGACAATATTGATTGTATGATTGTTCCCAAAGAGTGCTCATTAGAGGACTTACAGAACTCTGGACCAACATAGTATTTGCAGCTATAGTAATAATTCCTTTATCTAAATACCTGTCCCATTTTCTTCTTGTTTTGGAATCTGCCTCAACTCCATCTATTTGCATATTTTTTATTGTATTCTTATATTTCTCAATAAGACCAACTAAGCCAGGAGGCATTTTTTCAATATCATATTCACCGTTCCAACAAACCCCTAATACCGGAGGAGCAACATCATCGGCTGAAATAATAACAACTCCAGTATTTTTAAACTTGCCGATACAAACGACGGTATCATTTTCAATAACTAAAGGAATCAACTCTTTAATTTTTTTTGATTCCTTATTTTCCTCTTTTAAAACTTTGTTGATTACTTTCAAGACATCCTTCTCACTTACTTTTTTGGCGTAACCCGAGAGTGTCAAACACAGAATAAATAAATAAATAAAAGTTTCATGATTTATGATTTTAATTATGGATATATAATATCACTAGTATATCCCATTTCCTCTCAAAAGGTTACCCAATACTTCAATGTTTATTTGATCTATAGAAATTTAAATAAATTCGCCCTTTATTTAATGAATTTATTCAGTTAACTACTAAATATTTTTAAAATAGCTGAAATAAAAGATTGAAGAGAAATACGTATTTGTTGAAACCAGTGGTTTTTCAGTAGAATCAACCAATGGCAACCAAACAACCTACAGCATCGACTTAACCATTATGAATCCAGGAAGTTACAATTACGGCATTCGTGTGTTCCCTAAAAACGATCTTTTACCACACCGATTTGACTTTAGGTATTTGCATTGGATGTAAATAATCACATCATATAAAATTCAAAAGCTCTTCAATAAATTGACGAGCTTTTTTTTAAATGATTGCCACATTTTTTAGCTATTTTATTACATTTGGAAGCAACCTTTAACCAATAACAATGAAACCAAATAGTAACGTTGGTGAAAAAATCCAACAAATTCGCCAGTTAAAAAAATTATCAATTGAAGAGTTAGCCACTAGAAGTCAATTGAATAAAAAGCAAATTAATCTCATCGAAGAAAACTAGCTACTTCCCTCTTTGTCTCCACTAATTAAAATTGCTCGTGCCCTTGGCGTTCGACTCGGTACCTTCCTCGACGACCACGATCAATTGGGCCCTTTGGTTACACGCTCAGGTGAACCAAAGAAAGCTGCCAGTTTTTCAAATCAGCACAGCGATGCACGTTCACACATGGATTTCTACGCATTGGCAAACGGAAAAAGTGGACGCCACATGGAACCCTTTATTGTTGATATTGAACATACCGACGATACTTATCAACTTTCTTCACACGAAGGTGAAGAATTCATTTATATTCTTGAAGGTAAAGTTGAAGTAGTCTACGGAAAAGAAACCTACGTATTAAACACAGGCGATAGCATTTATTACGACTCTTTTGTCGATCATCATGTGCATTCTGCCCAAGAGCAAAGCGCCAAAATACTTGCAGTTGTATATACTCCGGTATAAAAAATATTAGAGAATTAGTTATGAAATTATTGGAGAAAACGCTAGGCGAATCTTTAGAAAAGTGGGCTCAAGAAACACCTGAGCAAGATTTTGTAGTTTATGCCGATCGGAATTTACGTTTCAGTTACGCCGAATTTAATCAAAGGGTTGACAAACTTGCCAAGGGGCTGCTTAGTATTGGAATTAAAAAAGGGGATCACGTTGGTATTTGGGGAACCAATGTTCCCGACTGGTTAACATTCACTTTTGCAACAGCCAAAATTGGAGCGGTACTGGTTACCATCAATACCAACTATAAGTTGCATGAGTTAGAATACTTGTTGAAAAATGCCGACTTAACTACACTATGCCTCATTGATGGATGGCGCGATAGCGACTATGTTGGCATGGTAAACGAACTGATCCCAGAATTGAAAGATTGCCAAAGAGGTTACTTGACCTCTGAAAAGTTCCCCGTGCTTAAAAATGTAGTTTTCATTGGGCAGGAAAAGCACAAAGGAATGTACAATACGCCAGAATTGATTTTGGCAGGAGCGCACATCGATGATGATGAGTTGAATGTATTAAAAAAACAACTTGATCCTCACGACGTGATTAACATGCAATACACTTCGGGAACAACAGGTTTTCCAAAAGGAGTAATGCTTACCCACGTGAATATTTTAAACAACGGCTACTGGATTGGCGAGTGTCAAAACTTCACCGAAAAAGATCGTTTGTGTTTAGCTCCTCCTCTATTCCATTGCTTTGGTTTAGTATTGGGTGTTATGGCCATTCTAACACATGGGGCAACCCTTGTAATGATCGAAAGTTTTGATCCCTTATTGGTTTTAGCTTCAGTTCAAAAAGAAAAATGTACCGCATTGTATGGAGTTCCAACTATGTTTATTGCAGAGTTGAATCATCCCATGTTCGACTTATTCGATTTGAGCACTTTACGCACAGGCATTATGGCTGGATCTCCCTGTCCAATGGAAACCATGCGCGAAGTTATTGACAAAATGCACATGAAAGATGTGACCATTGCTTATGGCTTAACCGAAGCATCACCTGTGATGACCCAAACCCGAGTAGATGATCCTATTGACGTGAAAGTTGGTACGGTTGGTCGAGAGCTCCCGCTTATCGAAGTTAAAATTGTAAATCCCGAAACTGGTGATGAGTTAGCTACAGGAGAACAAGGTGAAGTATGTTGCCGTGGGTATAACATTATGAAAGGTTACTACAACAATCCAGAAGCAACTGCAGCCGCAATCGATCAGGATGGTTGGCTACACTCAGGTGATTTAGGAGTAAAAACAGAAGAAGGCAACTACAAAATTACAGGACGAATAAAAGATATGATCATCAGAGGAGGAGAAAATATATACCCTCGTGAGATTGAAGAATTCTTATACCAGATGCCAGAAATAAAAGACATTCAGGTGGCCGGTGTACCCAGCCCAAAATATGGCGAACAAGTAGGTGCCTTTATTATTCTTCATGAAAATAAAGTACTTAACGAAGAAGATGTAAAAGATTATTGCCGAGGTAACATTTCCCGGTTTAAAATCCCTAAATATATCTTCTTCCTGAAAGAATATCCTCAAACCGCAAGTGGTAAAATTCAAAAATTTAAATTAAGAGATCTAAGTACTGAATTGCTAAAACAACAAAACATAGAAATTATATAAAAATTATTGAATCCTTTCCGTCACCTCTTGCAACTATTTAAGTCTGTTTTGCTTTAGTTTCAATTTACTTGAAAGGCAATCTTCCTTTTGCCTTCTTTTTTTGATAAATTTGTTTTGACAAACTTTCAAAGAGAAACAGTATGGCAAAAAAGAATGTTGGTGAAAAAATAAGTGAAATCAGAAAGAAGTTGAATATCAACATCGATGAACTAGCTTTTAGAAGCAACCTAGATATTGAACAAATACAACAAATTGAGGACAATACTATTCTTCCTTCCTTGTCCCCATTAATAAAAATTGCTCGTTCATTGGGTGTTCGATTGGGTACATTTTTAGACGAAACCGAACAACTCGGCCCTGTAGTTACCTTAGCTGAAGAAAAAAACAAAGGTGCAAGCTTTTCAAATAAAAACCTTCAAGTCCGTTCACACATGGACTTTTTCGCTTTAGCCAGCAACAAAGCAAGCAGGCACATGGAACCATTTATAATTGACATTAAACCTGATGTAATGAATGAAAATTTATTATCGTCGCACGAAGGAGAAGAATTCATTTATGTCTTAAACGGTTCAATTGAAATTAATTACGGAAAAGAAATATATGTACTAAATACAGGCGACAGTATATACTACGACTCTATTGTAAATCACAATGTGCATGCGCACAACAACGAAATTGCTAAAATAATAGCTGTAATTTACACCCCCACATAACACCACCCATGAAAACTAAAACCCACACAACTTTAAGTAATTTTTTCGAACAACTTGTGCTTGACAATCCCAATCAAGTGATTTCAACTTTTAATGATGAAATTAATATCTACACCATTAAAGAGCTGAACGACAAAGCCAATTTATTGGCGAAAGGATTTTTATACAACAACATTACCAAAGGAACTCCAGTAGCACTTGTTTTGGCAGGCACTACCAATTGTCTAACCTTTGTATTGGCCTTAGCAAAAGTTGGAGCAACTCTAATTCCATTAAATAAAAAACTTGATATCCATTTAATTGAAAAAATTTTAAAAACAGAGAAAGTGCAATCGATAGGATTTTATGCCGATCCATTTTTAAAACAATTTTTAAAAATAGCACCCAATATTGCTCGAAACGAAAGAGGTTATTTGAATACAGATAAATTCCCTGAGCTTCGAAATATTATTACATTAGGCAGTGTGAAAAATCGGGGAATATTTACCACGCGCGAACTCATGTTATTGGGTATACATATGGACGATATTGACATGGAAAATTCTCTACTCGTAAATAAACCAACGGACATTTTCATTAAAAAAATATCATTCAGTAAAACGAATGTAATGAAGGTTGATACAAAAACACATGAGGAAATATTAATTGAGAATTTTTCATTCCCAGCTTTGCAAAATTATTTATTGAATACCATATAAAAAAAAATTAAATGAAAATTGTTGTAATTGGCACCGGTGGTGTAGGAGGATATTTTGGAGGCAGATTAGCACTATCGGGAAACAATGTATCATTTATTGCCCGAGGCGAACACCTTAAGGCAATTCAAGCAAAAGGGTTGAAAATTAAAAGTGCATTTGGTGATTTCTCTATTTACCCAGCCCAAGTGAGCTCATCCTATAATGCAATAAAAAATGCCGATTTGGTAATGGTTGCCTCTAAGGCTGGTCAAGTAAAAGAAATTGCTGAAATAATTGCGCCTTTAATTGGCGACGGAACAATGGTAATGCCCATGCAAAATGGAGTTTTAGCTGCAAAAGAATTGGCCGATTTCATTTCATCAAAACAAATTATTGGAGGCTTGTGCCGTGTATTCAGTAAAATTGAAAGCCCAGGAGTTATTAGCCATATGGGAAGCGATCCTACCATTATTTTCGGAGAACTAAACCATGAAAAAACCGAACGTTCAGCTTGGCTAAAATATACTTTCGATAGCGCTGGCATTACCAACATTTGGTCAGAGAACATCGAAGTGGAATTATGGAAAAAATTTCTAATGATTAGCTCAAGTGCATTATTGGCTGTAAGTAAAACCAATTATGGTGAATTAAGATCTCTTCCCGAAACTCGTCAATTACTCGAAGAATTATACACCGAAATATATGAAGTTGGTAGAGCCGAAGGTGTTGATTTACCCGAAAATATTGTAGAAAAAACCATGAAGGCGGTTGACAATTTTCCTGCCGATTCAACTTCATCGTTAACACGCGATATATGGGAAGGTAAGCCCTCCGAAATTGAATACCAAAACGGTACCGTTGTAAAACTAGGCGAAAAATACGGTGTGCCAACACCAATAAACCGATTTGTATTCAACACCATTCTACCAATGGAAAAAAAAGCAAGAAATATTGTTTTTTAAATAAGCAAACAACAACAACAACAACAACAACTATCAATATCTTAATTATTAATAAACATAGTAATTAATACGTATCTAATATTTACTACTTATAAATAACAAAAAACATTGTTGATATTAGATACAAATAAATTCATTTTGACGTACATTTAAAGAAATAATTACAAGACCTAACAGAGGTACTTCTATATATTAATATTTTTACAAGAAAATATGTAGTTCCAAGATCATGAGCGATTTTGGAATTGGAAAGTTATATTATTACTAAAACGTACGGATATGATCCCACTTATCAAAGAATCGTTAATTACTTTAGGCGTTGGAATTCCTCTAGCAGTAATTTTGTTAAGAACACTTTTTAAAAAAAGTATAGTGTTTCAAATAGGTGTATTATGGACAACCAATATTTTTCTGATAACCATTAACACAAAAATTACTGAAAGTTTTCCAGAATATTACCCTCAATACATTGCCCTTCCAATTGGTGTTGCCTTTACATCTTTCTTTGTGTTCTTATTATATTTAATTGTACAAAAAAGAATAAAGAAACCTATGCTACAAATATTAGCTAGTGTAGAACAGTTAGCCACTGGTCATCTTCAAGCAGATCATAAAATTAATTTCAAAACACACGATGATGAGTTTGGTCAGTTAAACAGCTCTATAAACAATGTAATCAACAAATTAAAGGATATCGTTAGCGAAATTAAAATAAATTCAGATAATCTGACGATGAATAGTCAACATCTCAGTTCAACTTCAGAAGATCTCTCCACAGGTGCATCACAACAAGCATCTTCTATTGAAGAACTATCTGCTACAACTGAAGAAATTGAAGCTACATTGAACACGAATCTTGAAAAAGCTGACAAAACTGCTCAAATAATATCCAGAACAGAAACCACTGTTTCAACAGTTGCCAGTAATACCAAAGAAGTGATTGACGTTTATAATAAAATTATTGAAAAACTCGACGCCGTTAACGATATTGCATTCCAAACTAACATATTGGCCTTAAATGCAGCAGTTGAAGCGGCACGTGCTGGAGAACATGGCAGAGGTTTCTCGGTTGTTGCTGCCGAAGTAAAAAAATTGGCTGATCAGAGTAAAACATTAGCAACCGAAGTTATCGCCATTTCATCAAACAGTGTACAGTTAAGCAAAAAAGTTGAAGCTGACTTAGAAATCATGCTCCCTCAGATCTCTGAATCAACAAGATACATTAAGGATATTGCTGTTTCAAATGCCGAACAATCAACTGGAATCACACAAGTAAATGTTTCTGTACAATACCTCAATCAGGTTACTCAACAAACAGCTGCAACATCAGAAGAAATGGCTGCAAGTGCTGAAGAATTATCAGCTCAAGCTGAATCGTTAAACGGAATTGTTTCCTTTTTTACAATTGAAGAATAAACATGCATAAATAATTAATGCTGTTTTTAAGAACCATCAAACACTATTCGAAAATCATTCCATTTTAGATGGCTGTGATCAATCTGATAATTATTAGATTTGTTACATAAATCATTAAGCAATTCTAAAATGAAATCGAAACTCCTCTATTTGGCTCTATTTCCTCTTTTGTTCTCATGCAGCATAAATAATGAACAACAATATTCGAATATATTATTCGATTTCGACTGGAAATTTGCACTGGGAGATCAAACTGATGCCAATAATCCATTGTTTGATGACGGTGCATGGAGAATACTCGATTTACCTCATGATTTTAGTATCGAGCAAGCTTTCTCTTCTGAAAATAAAACTGCCGATGGTGGAGCGTACTCCTATGGAGGAATAGGCTGGTACAGGAAACATTTCATTCTTCCAACGGAAACTCATAATAAAAGAGTTACAATTCAATTCGATGGTGTGTACCGAAACAGTGAGGTCTGGATTAATGGAACCTTCCTTGGCAAAAGGCCGTATGGATATTCATCTTTTGAATATAATCTGACCCCATACCTGAATAAAACCGGAACCGAAAATGTGATCTGTGTTAAAGTTGATACAAAAGATCAACCTAACTCAAGGTGGTACACAGGTGCAGGAATTTATCGTCATGTGTCTTTACATGTTTCAAACGAAATTCATTTAGTAAATAATGGTGTTTTTGTTCAAACATCAAATATTTCAGAAGAAAGTGCAACAGTGAAAATCTCAACCGAAATTGATGGCCTTCAAAAAGCCAATAAAAAACTGAAGGTTAATACAATAATCAAAGACGCTAATCAAAATATTGTTTACAGTGAAGCAAAAGAAATACTACTTCTTCCCCATCAATTAAATAATATTGAAACTGAATTTCAAATTGCCAATCCAGGTTTATGGTCAATTGAAAATCCAAACCTGTATGATTTAACCGTTCAACTTATAGACGGTAGAAAGATACTTGACTCATATGAAACTTCAGTTGGAATCAGATCTATTCGGTTCGATCCCGACCATGGGTTCTTTCTGAACAATAAACATGTTAAGCTTAAAGGAACTAACAACCATCACGACGGAGGTCCATTAGGTGCTGCTTGTTACGATTACACTTTTGAACGACAACTTCGCATTTTAAAAAGCTTAGGATCAAATGCAATTCGTGTAAGTCACAATCCTCCTGCTCCTGAACTACTTTACTGGGCCGACCGTTTAGGCTTTTTGGTTATCGATGAAATTTTTGATGAATGGGAAAATGGCAAAAGAACATTTGGATACGCACCTTCGTTTAAAGAGTGGTACAAAAAAGATGTTAGCGATTGGATAAGACGCGACCGAAATCACCCATCGGTAATTGCCTGGAGTTTAGGTAATGAAATTCCGGAACAAAAATTGGGAAAAGAAGGTGTTTCAATTTTAACAAAACTCATTGAAACAGCAGAATTAAACGACAACAGTCGACCTTTCACAGCAGCATGCAATGAAATACTTGCGGCTAATGAATCAGGTTTCTCAAGCCAACTTGGTATTGTTGGCTACAATTATCAGGAACCGAATTATAAAAAAGATCATCTTACTTACCCTTCACGTATTATTTACGGAAGTGAAACTGTTATTTATCCCTATCAGCCAGGAGATGGATTTCCACTGCACAGTTATGAGCAATGGGTAGAGGGCCAGGTGGAAGATTATATAGCAGGTGAATTTTTATGGACAGGATTCGATTATTTGGGTGAAGCAGGAATTGGCTTGGGAGGTACTGGTCTTGAACCATGGAATACCTGGCCAAAGTGGCCATATCGCAGTGCAATTTGCGGATTGGTTGATATTTGTGGTTTCGAAAAACCAGCCTATTGGTTCCGAAAAGCCCTTTGGGACGATGAACCACAAGTCTATATTGCTGTTCCAACTAATCGGAAAGCAAACAACATACAAGAAGTCCCTTTCTGGGGATGGCCTGAAGTTCAAGCTCACTGGAATGATCAAAACATAGGTGAGTTATTAAAAGTTCAGGTTTATACCAATTGTAAAGAAGTAGAATTATTCCTCAATGGAAAATCACTTGGAAGTAAAAATTATGATCTCCGAAAAGAAGCATTTCTTACTTGGGATGTTGCTTATGAACCTGGCAATATTGAAGCAATTGGAACAACTGTAAATGGACTTAAAACTTCATTCAAAATTCAAACTTCGGATGTAGCTGCAAAAATGGTACTTACATCAGAAAGGGAAACGATTAAAGCAAACAAACAGGATGTCTCTTATTTTAAGCTAGAATTAGTTGACGAAAACAACATTCCCGTTCCTTTTGCTGATAACCTGATTCACTTTACAATTAAAGGTCCAGGCAAAATTGCAGCACTCGGAAATGGAGATCCTCAATCTCATACTTCATTCAAAGGAGAACAAATGGAGGCATATTTAGGTAAATGCCTTGCAATTGTTCAATCCACAAGCGTATTAGGCGAAATTACCTTAACAGCATCAAGCGAAGGAATGGAACCTGTATCGGTTTCAATCTTAACTGAAAAATAAACAAAGCATAGGTTTCTGATTAACTGAAAATCATTACTTTTGCAGCATTATTAAAACACAGACAGTTCGTAACCATCCTGTCTTTAAATAAAACTAGGAAAATGAAAAAAGCAGTAGTACTACTATCTGGCGGATTAGATTCATCGGTAGCTATCCACTTGGCAAAAAGCGAAGGTTTTGAGATTTATGCACTTTCGTTCGATTACGGCCAAAAACACAATAAAGAATTAGAATGTGCCAAAGCAACTGTAATTAAGGTTGGTGCCAAAGAGCACAACACAGTTACACTTCAACTTAACCTTTGGGGAGGAAGTTCATTAACCGATTCAAAAAGAGATGTGGAAGATGGTGATGTTAGCCGCACCGATATCCCCGATACTTATGTTCCTGCCCGCAACATGGTTTTCCTTTCGGTAGCCGCATCATATGCCGAAGCCATCGGAGCTCAAGATATTTTCATTGGAGTAAGCGAAGTTGATTATTCAGGTTATGTTGATTGTCGCGAAGAGTTCATCCGATCGATGGAAAATACTATTAATATGGGTACTGTTATGGCAGTTGAAGAAGGTAAAAAAATTAAAATACATACTCCATTCATTAATAAAACAAAAGCAGAAGAAATTAAAATTGGCGAAGAATTGAGTGTGGATTGGAGCCTTACCTGGAGCTGTTATCGTGGAACCGAAAAGCCTTGTGGCACTTGCGACAGTTGTCTGCTCAGAGCTAAAGCCTTTAAAGAAGCTGGAGTTATTGATACTTCATTGGGAAAAGGTCATTAAAGTCATTTTATTTCAAGGAAATCATTTCCTTTTTAATGACAAAAAAATAATGACTCAATGTTATCACTTTCACTTTATGATTTCACTTTCACTAATGACTGTTTACAAATGACTAATGACTATATTTTCTTAGCACCCGAAGCAATATTTCCCATCACAAAAGATGATAATGGGGAACTACTAAAAGATCAACCAGCAACAAAATTCCCTGTTCCTGGCACACTTCAAGGTGAAGGTAAAATGGCAGGAGTTCCAGTGCTTTTCCTTCGAACAGCGGGATGTAACTTGCGTTGCATGTGGAGTCTACCCAATGGCGAAGTAAGTTTATGTGATACTCCATTGGCATCGTTCGACACACGAGGCGAAAAGCGCGTGGAAGTTGAATACGTTAAAAACATCATTCTTCAAAATATTGGAATGATGAACCACCTCGTGATTTCAGGAGGAGAACCATTTATTCAACCATTCGGATTAACAAAACTCATTTCCGAATTAAAAGAAGAACGAAAAATACATGTTGCTATTGAAACGAATGGAACAATATTTAATGATGAATTGGTTAATGGCATTGACTTTTTCAGCATTTCACCCAAGTTAAAAAACTCGGTCCCGACCATAGCAAAACTAGATAAAACAAAAGTTGCAATTCCATTTGACCCCGAACAGATTGAAAATACACGGAAAAACATTGAAGCAATTCAATCAATAATAGATCATTGCAATGAAAATTTGGGTAAAGATTTTCAGTTAAAATTTGTAGTACAAAACCACGATGAACTCACGGAAATTGAAGAAACATTTTTAGCTCATTTAAAAAACTGGCAGCCCGACGATGTAGTGTTAATGCCTTTGGGAAGTAACCCCGAAGAATTGGAGCAAACACGAATGATTGCACTAGAAACAGCCATTGAGCGAGGTTGGCGTTTTAGTCCACGTTTACAAATCACTTATTTTGGAGGCGTGGCCGGAGTGTAAGTTACTTGTTATTGCAATGATTCACTCAAATTTTTCTTGTGTATAATGAGTAGATGAAAGCAATAAAAAAGATGTCATTGGCAGGAAAGCGCAGCGACGAGGAATCCCTTCGAATATAGGTAGATCTCTCCTAACGTGCCAATGACACAAAATTACATATCTTTCAATAAAAGAAAATCTAAAAAATTAAAGGTTTTCGACGAAACAATCTTTTGAAAAGATAAGATGATTCACATATATGTAAAAGCCATTTAAGAATGGTAAAGTTTGCCTTTCACAAAAAATTGTGATCGCAATAACGTGACGAATTTGGAAAATTAATTAAGATAAAACATGAACGTCGAGAGTACACATTTAGGCCAAAAAAGCACTTATCCGCAACACTACGACCCTTCGGCTTTGGTGGCTGTACCGCGCTATTTAAATAGGGAGCAATACGATCTTTCGGAAGATAATTTGCCTTTCGTAGGTGTTGATGTTTGGCATGCATACGAATTTAGTTTCCTACTGAAAAGCGGTACTCCTGTTGTTGGTATTCTCAAAATTGTGTATCCGTGTAACAATCCATTTTTGGTTGAAAGCAAATCGTTGAAATTGTACCTTAATTCTTTCAATATGGATCGTTTTGGATTTACTCCACAGGAAGGCCTACTTCAGGTAACTGCGATCATTAAAACTGATCTCGAAAACTTATTAAAGTGCAAGGTTGAAGTCAACTGTTTCAATCATAAAGCAGAACCGGCTCCTTCCGATTTTGATGAGTACCAAATTCTGGAAGAAAACCTTGAGCTAGATGATTTTAATTGTACCGATTATACCGAAAATACAAAGTTATTGATTGGTACTCAAGCCAAATGCAACATCAAATGGGGATCTCATCTCTTGCGAAGCAATTGCAAAATTACCCATCAACCCGATTGGGGATCGATTTATATTTCCATGGAAGGAAATAATCTCCCAGATATTGGATCTTTCTTAAAATATATTGTTTCGCTTCGAAACGAAAACCATTTTCACGAAGAAATTTGCGAAATGGTATTCAAAAGAATTACAGACAACTATCAACCTGAAGAACTAACAATTAGCTGTTTGTATACAAGAAGAGGTGGAATAGATATTAACCCAATTCGTAGCTTAACAAGAAAAAATATTCCGAAAAGCTTAAGCAGTCATAATCTTCTAGATACTCCTGCTTTTCGTCAATGATTAAATAACTTAAAAAGTTACTTTTGTTGGTATTATGAAAATACTATTCAATACCTATTTATTGCAAATTGAAACCGTTGGACCTGAAGGAGGAATAATTTTCCTTTTTATCGTAGCTCTGGCACTACTCGTAACTTTCTTCCTTTTCATCCTAAAAAAGAAGAATCTAAAATTTCCATCTTTTTCAAATGGAATTAAAGTTTCAATTTCAAAAAACAAGATTTATCATCCAACCATTGTTCAACTATCAATTACCAACAAAAGTAGCAGAGCAATTACCATTGAACATCCCGTTATTCGTTTCAAGAAATTTAGAACGACAACTGCTTACAAAATAAAGACGGTAAACAATAAACAAATTTACCCTTTGTTTCTTGAAGCAAAGCAAACACACAGCTTGCCAGTAAAGCTTCAACCTTTTTACGACTTCAACAAAAAATTGTCAAAATTCTTTCTAGTAAGAATTGAATTTAAATACAACAAAACAATTAAAAAAAGCAGTAAATACCTTTTGCTAAAACCTACAATTTTAAGAAAAGCCAAACGATGATCTGGACCTTTGGACATATCGATTTCTCAACATATCCGCACTACAATAACGAAAAGCTAGGTGTTAATTATTCATCTGAACAAACCATTATTAGGCTTTGGGCTCCAACTGCCGATAGAGTTGTATTAAAACTCTACAAATCGGGAGATTGTGAGGAAGCCTTTAATACTTCAAACCTAAAGAAAAACGAAAAAGTTTGGGAAGCATGTATCAATGGTGATCAACATGGCATTTACTATACCATTCAATGTTTAATCAACCAACATTGGATGGAAGAAGTTCCCGACCCATATGCTTATGCCGTTGGTGTGAATGGTAAAAGAGGTATGATATGCAACTTTGGAAGCACAAATCCAACCAATTGGTCAGAAGACAAACGAGTACTACCCGAACATTATACCGATATGATTTTGTACGAACTACATGTTCGAGATTTCAGTATCGACGAATATTCGGGCATTAGCAATAAAGGAAAATTCCTTGGGTTTACCGAAGAAGGAACAAAATCGCCCGAAGGTGTTAAAACTGGAATCGACCATTTGGTTGAAATGGGAATAACCCACGTTCATTTATTACCCATTTACGATTTTTTCACTGTTGACGAAGCACATCCCGAAAAGAACGAATACAACTGGGGGTACGATCCCCAAAATTTCAATGCATTAGAAGGTTCCTACTCAAGCAATCCTTTCGATGGTGCAAATAGAATAAAAGAGTTTAAACTGCTGGTACAAGCTCTTCACAAGAAAGGAATTGGAGTAATTATGGATGTGGTATACAACCATACCGGATTGATTAATTCGTCAAGTTTTAATCAAACCGTTCCAGGTTATTTTTATCGCCAACGCTCCGATGGTCGTTTTAGCGATGCCAGCGGTTGTGGTACCGAAATTGCCTCAGAACGTTCAATGGTTCGAAAATACATGATCGACTCACTAAAATTTTGGGCCGATGAATACCACCTCGATGGTTTCAGGTTCGATTTAATGGGTGTTTTAGACATAAAAACGATGAACAGTATCAGAACTGAACTTGATAAGATTAATTCCAAGTTAGTTCTCTATGGTGAAGGTTGGACTGCTGCAGAGAGTCCGTTAAAAGAAAAAGTTCGAGCAGTAAAGAAGAATACAAATCAACTAAATGGAATAGCTGTTTTTAACGATGATTTTCGCAATGCCATGAAAGGCCATTGGGGAAGTCCAAACAGTTTAGGCTATGCAAGCGGTCTAACCTTAAACGAAGAGTCGATAAAGCTTGCCATTACTGGAGGAAATGCTCACCCACAAATTAATTTTGACTTTATTGAAAACAGCCATAAACCTTGGACCAATTCACCACAACAAAGCATCAATTACATTTCGTGCCACGATAATTACACGTTTTACGATAAACTTAAATTATCGCGCCCCGATGCCAGCTTAAATGAATTAGCCCAAATGCAATGCCTGGCCGGAGCTGTTTTGCTTACATCACAAGGAATACCGTTTTTGCATGCAGGTGTAGAAATGTTACGTACGAAAAAAGGACACGGGAATACGTACAAATCAGGTGATGAATACAACCTTATTGATTGGAGTCGGAAAGCAATGTTTTCTTATGTTACTGAATATTACAAAAAACTAATTTCACTCAGAAAAAAGCATCCTGCATTTAGGATGAAAAGCGTCAAACAAATACAAAAGCACATTCAATTTTCGGATCATTACATGCCAGGTGTTGTTGCGTATAAAATTGGCGAATTTGCTAACGGCGACACATGGAAAAACATTCAAATTATTTTCAACAACAACACTACTCCTATAATCTTCCCGGTAGAAAAATGCAAATGGACCGAAATTGCTAATGGATATGCATTTGATGAAGACGGATTGACCAATCATCAATCGCATACTGTGTTTGTGCAAGCTTGTTCAATGTTACTGTTGGTTGCTGAATAATCCAGACTTTACTGAAAAATGTATTTCTGCTAAGAAAATAACAGGTTTAACACTCCTGCTATATCATTCTTAATGATTCAAGTTAAAACACAGATTATAAAATAATATATTCAATTTTTGTTTTCCATTATTTCATTCTATATTTGCATAGGTAACATGTTACCCTTCCTTGTTATGAAAGAAACAGATAAGATATTTGGCTCGTTGCTTTTCATCACCCAACGATGGACCGTTAAGGGTGACGCCATTCTAAAAGACAAAGTGGGTATTACCACCAAACAGTGGATGCTGTTGGTTATTCTCATGAACAACTTTGAAGGTATTCAACCTACTATCACAGAAACAGCCAAGGAATTTGGCACATCGCGTCAAAACCTAAAACAGGTTGCACTTTCGCTCCAAAAAAAAGGTTTTATCGACATTAAGCCCGACCCAAACGATTTCAGGATTCAGCGTATTGCATTAACCGGCAAGCACCTTCCATATTTCGAAGGTACCGATAACGAAAGCTGGCAAAAAAACTACATCAACAGTTTGTTTAAAGGATTTACAAACGAAGAGTTGTTTTCCTTTTCAGCTTATGTTGATAAGCTAATTGAAAACCTATAAGCAGTTAAAATGAAAACCAAAACCTTAATTCTAATATCCATGAGTTTAGCATTATTTTCATCGTGTGTTTCAACCAAATCAATATTCAAGAAAGAAGTTCAAGAACGTTTCCAAGAACCTGTAGCTGAAAAAAGATTGATAACTAAGAAAGACTTAAATAAACTGCCGACACCCGTTGCAAATTATCTTGAATATTGCGGATGGTTAAATCGAGAAGTTCCCGAAAATTTTCATCTAAAATTTACCGGAGAATTTAGTCTAAAGGAAGGTAAGTATGTAAAAATAAAATCGGATCAGTACAGTTGGTTCAATCGGCCTACCCGATTATTCTATATCCAGAACTGGATGATTGGCGGCAGACACAAATACGACAAAGAAGGTGCTTTTATGCTTATAAAACTTTTTGGAAGGCTGAAAATAGTTGATGCAAAAGGGACAATTATGGATCAATCAGAATTGGTGACTTACCTCAACGACATGTTTATAATTGCTCCTGGCGCTCTGGTTGATGCACCAATAACGTGGGAAACAATTGATGCGTATAGTGTAAAAGCAAGTATTACTCAATTTGGCTACACTGTTTCAGCAAGCATATATTTCAACGAAAAGTGGGAATTAGTGAATTTCATTAGTTACGACCGTTATACTTCTTCAGACGGAATAAAATCAGAGTTATTACCGTGGTCAACTCCCATGAAGAACTATATTGAAATTGATGGCATTAAAGTTCCAAGCTACGGCGAGGCTATTTGGCACTATTCCGATAGGGATTGGGTTTATGCCAAGTTTGATGTTAAGGACGTAAAATGGAACTTATTTCAAATGATTAAAAAATAAGGATGTCATTTTTTTGAAAGATGGTATCCTTAAACTTTGAATAGCTACTTAAGTTTTATTTTATAAAATGAGGATGTTGTGCATACAAAAAGCTCATTTCTATTTAGCCCCCCAATAACCATTGAATTTACACGTTCATTAAGATTGATTCTTCCTTTCTCTTTTCCCGTGTTATCGTAAACCATAATTTGCCCTTCAGCAAGGTATAAATTCCCTTCAGAATCTACTACCGAACTGTATTCACCCCGTGATATATATTTTTGCATATTAGTGAGCATACCATCATTTGCAACATCAAATTGATAGGTAATCTTCGGATCTTCATGTGTAACAAAAACGGAAGTTTCTTGACCAGGTTGAACAGCCATCAATTGAACAGAGCGGCCCAAGTCGTAGGTTTCAGGAATAATAGTTAGCCCATCGGGAGCCAGAAAACTTGTTTCGGGCATAGCTTGAACTACTTCTTCAAAATTTGCTCTCCAACGATGAGTTGGGTAAATAATGCGCTTTACATTTAAAGCGTCGGCAGTTTTAATACGTTTCAATGGTTGCATATGATCTGTTTTACTTAAATTAATAGCATAACATTCGGCTGACCATCCACCATTACCCCATCCACTGTAATAGGGATTATCATCGGGCAATTTATCCACTCCTTCTTGTTTCCCATTTATAAGATAACCCGGTTGTGGATCGTAACGGCAAACTACCAGTAAATTATCTTTCGTATCAACTGCCAGAGAAAAAGGTTTAAATGGATAATCGGCAAACAACTCAACGGTATTATTTGTAGCCGACCACTTGTATATTTTCTTTCGTTGGTTTTCACAGAAATATACATTCCCCTTACTATCAACAACGGCACCTGTTGCAAATTCATATCCGTACGATAGCTTCTCAGCCTTACCTATAGTTTCAATCGTTTCGTGATTCGATAATTCCTCTCCTGAAATATATGCACGTGCAAAATCGCCCGGATAAACGGCCAAATTTTTATTCATATCAAAAATTGTAATTCCGGGTAAATGCAGAACCTGTGTCCAGCTTCGCATATTCCTAAAATCGATGTCTTTACAATTGGATATTTTAATTCCCCATTCTCGTGGAGTATTCACCCTAATTACCCTATACATCCAAAAATTTGCAAATAGAATATTTTGACAATTACTCATGTTGAGTGTTTGACATTTTTTCCCTTCACGACCTTCTTCCTCAAACTGAAATGCATAAAATTTCCAATTGCTTACCTTGTTCAATCGGCACTCTTGTCGAACATGATGTTCGAGCGACATAGCCATTACTTTTCCGGGAGTTGATGTATTACTAACATAAAAACCAGTACTAGCATAAGTACTTGCGGTCCAAATATCTTTAAATATTCCACCACCATTATTAGTCACCCATAAGCTCCAATACTGATTGTCCCAAGCCAAATCCTTTCCAAGAGCATTCTCAGGTGAAAAGGGAGAACTAACTTTCTGTTGCCTGCGATTTCTTTCGGGTTCTTCTCCGGGTTTATACATTGTTCCATGGCCTCCTACAAATTTCACATCATTTATCATGGAAGATTCACCAGCCATCCATTTCAAACCAACAGCACGATAATTAAACCCACCGGTATTTATACCAATGCCATTAACAATATCATTCCCTCCTTCTGAAGATTCTAAAACAGGAACAGGTGCACCAAAACCACTAAATGAAGGTTCGCTTTCGTTTAAAACCAATTGTGTTGCAAAAGGATGCAAACCAATCAATTTTGTACCTTCTTTCATTTTCAAGGTTTTTGTAATTCGGTACCATCCAGTAGGCACATAAATAGTTTTATGCGTATCAATCGCTTTCTGAAATATATCAGTATCGTCAGTTACTCCATCACCAACAGCTCCCAAATCACGAATATTCATCCATGAGCTCATTGCTGGTAAATCAGGTATCAATTTGTTTAACGCTGAAGAAATATTCATTAAAGGTTCAATATCGACAATGGTTTTGAATTGTGAGTTATCAACCATATTTTCCATTATCAACCCATAAGAAAAATCCTTAATCTTGTATTGGGGTGAATTACCTTCAATGTTTTTATTGCTCTTTGAAAAATAAACAGCAACAGGAACATCTTTACAATTAATGTTTATCATATTAACCTGATTGCAAACTTGATCTTCAACACCAATCACTACCCCTTTTTCTATGTTTTCAAACAAACAATTTTCTAAAAATATACGATCAGGTATATCTTCCTGAAGTTTGATTGCTACAGGTGAATTTTTTGCATGCATGTTTAGAATAGTCATACCTGTATTTCGACTTATAATTGCAGCTTTTTGTTGACCATCAAAATAAAGATCAACCATCATCATTGGCCAACCGGGTGATGTTCTTGATGTAGATATTCCAAATTGTCCTCCATAGAAT
>JAQIBQ010000374.1 GCA_027859005.1 Prolixibacteraceae bacterium
GTTAAAATAGCCATTTGTAATATTATCCAGATACTTTGGTTCAATATTTTGTTCGTATTCTCTTCCTCTAATTCTTATTTGATCTTTCAAATTAGGAGTACTTTTATGCAGGTACACATATAAGTTAGGTCGAGGCAAACGGGCATATATTATATCAAAAAATTTACGGTACAAATTGTATTCGTCGGTAGTTAAAGTTACACTTGAAAAGATAAGTGATTTCATGAAATAATAATCGGCAACCGCAAAGTCTTTAAACAAATCACGATTTTGCAATTCATTCATTAACTGCGAATAACGCTCGGCCATAAACGACATTTCTAATGTAAATGCAAATTCTTTTGGAGATGCATAAAACTTCTTTAAAAAAGGGTTATCGGCAAAAGACTCACCTACAAATTGGGCATTATAGTCTTCACTTATCATTTTAGCTAAAGTTGTTTTACCAACTCCAATATTGCCTTCAATTACCAAAAAATTCATTGAATACTTTTTGCTCGTTACGTGATAACCTTATTGTTTTGTATGGTAAAATACAAAAGAATATAAATCGGCATATTCCTCAATTATTTTAGCAGTAGGTTTTCCACTTCCGTGACCTGCTTTCACATCAATACGTATCAAAGTTGGCAAATCACCGGTATTCAATTCTTGTATTCTTGAAATGTATTTAAATGAATGGGCAGGTACAACACGATCGTCGTGATCAGCTGTTGTAACCATAATTGCAGGATAATCTTTCGCTTCAACATTATGAACTGGAGAATAAGCTAACAAATATTGGAACATTTCTTCATTATCGTCAACAGTACCATAATCGGTAGCCCATGCATATCCTATGGTAAATTTCTGATAACGTAACATGTCCATTACACCAACTGCGGGCAATGCTACTTTTATTAAATCAGGACGTTGATTGGTAACGGCTCCAATTAACAAACCGCCATTTGAACCGCCACGAATTGCTAATTGATCGGAGTTTGTATATCCTGCTTCAATAAGGTATTCAGCACCCGAAATAAAATCGTTAAATACATTTTGTTTGTTTGTTAAGGTTCCAGCCTTATGCCATTCTTCTCCAAATTCACCACCACCTCGCAAATTAGCAACCGCGTATACACCTCCGTTTTCAATATAATAAAGCACACTAGTTGAGAAGCTTGGAGTTAAACTAATGTTGAAACCGCCATAACCGTAAAGCATTGCCGGGTTTTTGCCATTCAATTCAATGTCCTTTTTATGAATAATAAACATTGGTATTTCTTGTCCATCGTTACTTGTGAAAAATTCCTGTTTTACCACAAAATTATTTGGATCAAATTTCACTTCAGGTTTGAAGTATTCCGTAGACTCTCCTGTTTCAGTATTGTACTTAAAAATAGTTCCTGGAGAATTAAATGAACTGTAAGAATAGAAAGCAACATTTCCGTTTTTTGTTCCTTGCAAGCTACTAACACTACAAATACCTGGCAATTTAACATCGCCTAGAAAACCTCCTGCTGGATCATATATTTCTAACTTACTACGGGCATTAACCATGTATTCGACATAAAGCTTTCCTCCACTAAACGACACATCTTGCAATGTGTTTTCTTTTTCGGGTATAATTTCCGTCCAATTATCACTTGCTGGATTATTAGGGTCTACAGCTACAATTCTATATTTTGGTACGCCATTATTGGTTAAGATTAAAACTTTCCCATCAACGACTTCAACGGGCGTATAATCACTTTCAAAACCTTTAGCTAGTTGAATTATCTTTGAATCCTTTTTCTTCAGAGACTTTATATATAATCCGTTACCACTAGTCGATTCAGATTCATATATAAATAAGTTTTTCCTATCGTTATCAATAAATGCCCGATACATTCTTTTTGGCATATCGGGATTTGAATAAACTAACTCATCGTTAATCTGCTCTGTTCCAATCTTGTGAAAGAATATTTTCTGGCCTGCATTAGCATCTGAAAGTTCATCTCCTTTGTTAGGTTTATCGTAAGCACTATAAAAGAATCCATCATTATAACATGCTAAGCCTGAAAACTTAACCCATTCAATATGGTCATCTAACATTTCCCCAGTTTCAATATTCATTACAAATATTTCGTTCCAATCAGATCCAGAACGAGCAATTTTGTAGACAAGGTATTTTCCATCAGTCGATACATCCATGCCTGCAAATGCAACCGTACCATCGTCGCTCAACAAATTAGGATCAAGCAATAAATATGGCTCACTATCCAAATTATCCATTGTGTACAACACAAATTGGTTTTGTAAGCCATTGTTTTTAAATACGAACCAACGGCCTGATGTATTGAAAGGAGCTCTTGTTTTGGGATAATCCCACAGTTCAGTTAAACGTTCTTTTATTTCATCACGCCCTGGGAGGGTTTCTAGATAATCAAAGGTTACCTTGTTTTGGGCCTCGACCCAACTTGCTGTTTCTTCCGAATTATCGTCTTCTAACCAACGGTAAGGGTCTTCAACAGCCACATTGTAAAATGTGTCAACAACATTATCTTTTTTAGTATCGGGATACTTCATATTTGATGTAGTACAACCGTTCGCTAATAGGACAAAAGCGATGGGAATTAAAATTTTCATAATTGTAATTTTTAAAGTCGTGTAGCATAAAAATACAATTATTTAAAAGAGCAAAAAAAACTTAAATGATTTTTTCCGATTTACGAAAAGAAACCTCTTTAGTTGAGCCAACAATATAACCAACAATAAGACCTAGCGCTAAACCAGCTAATAGTGGATCGAGTTGAATTTTTGAATTAAAATAAAAAGAGACTATTGATGCTATAACTCCACCTGTTAAGACCCCAAATATTGACCAACGTGTTGAGAAATAATAGGGAGGTATGAATTTGTGTTTTTCATGGAAATGCTTGCGAGTAGCATTAAATTTTCTCTCATAAGGAGCTCGATACTCAATTTGATCGAGCATTGGTATTTGACCGATTAACTTTTCTAACTCAGGTAAATTTTGCTTGCAATCTAAGCAAGAAGTTGAATGTATTTCAGACTCTTCCAACAAACGCTTTAAAAAACTTATTTTCAATAAGTTGTACTTAGAGATTGAAAAATCCTTAGTGAGCGCTTCAATCTGCATGTATTTTTCGTTAAGCCAATCGGAGTTTTTTTCCATTTTAAGTAAAAAAAAGGGTGACAATTGCCACCCTATATTTGTAAGAATTAATCTTCTCTTCTACGAGGCGGACGACGATCTCCACCACTTCTATTATCTCTGTCACCACCACGACTGTCGCGTGAATTGCGATCGAAACGACCACCACTTCTGCGGTCTCCGCCACGGCCACGATCTTCGCGTTTAGGAGGTTCAACATAACCTTCAGGTTTTGGTAACAATACCTTACGAGACAACTTCAGTTTACCTGTTTTTTCGTCAACTGCAATCAGTTTAACTTCAACAATATCGCCTTCTTTGAATACCTCATCAACAGTTTCGTGACGGGTATAATCAATTTCAGAAATATGTAATAAACCATCTTTACCAGGCATAACCTCAATGAAAGCACCAAATGCTACAATCGATTTTACAGTTCCTTTGTAAATTTCCCCTACTTCAGGAATAGCAATAATTCCTTTAATTTGGTTGATGGCTGTTTCTACTGAAGATTTATCAACAGCCGAAATTTGGATAACTCCCTGATCATTGATTTCTTCAATAACGATAACGGTACCTGTTTCTTCTTGTAATTTCTGGATGATTTTTCCTCCAGGTCCAATTACAGCACCAATCATATCTTTAGGAATAGTCAAGGTTTCTAAACGTGGTACATTCTCTTTATAGTCGGCACGAGGTTCAGCAATCACCTCTTCGATTTTACCTAAAATATGTAAGCGACCTTCACGAGCTTGATTCAACGCTTGCTCCAACACTTCGTATGACAATCCATCTACCTTAATGTCCATTTGAGTAGCTGTGATACCATCTTTAGTTCCAGTTACTTTAAAGTCCATGTCTCCAAGGTGATCTTCATCTCCAAGAATATCAGACAAAACAGCAAATTTATTATCACCTGCTATAAGTCCCATGGCAATACCTGAAACGGGTTTCTTCATTTTAATACCAGCATCGAGCATACACATAGTACCTGCACAAACAGTTGCCATCGATGACGATCCATTCGATTCTAAAATGTCAGAAACAATACGAATAACATAAGGCAATTCTGTAGGAATCATTTTTTTCAACGCACGGTAAGCCAAGTTTCCATGACCAATCTCGCGACGTCCTAGTCCACGTGGGGTTTTTGGATCTCCAACACAGAATGGAGGGAAATTATAGTGCAATAAGAATTTCTCTTCGCCTTGCTTAGTAACGTTATCGATTTTCTTAGTATCCATCTTTGTTCCCAAAGTAATAGAAGACAAAGATTGAGTTTCTCCACGAGTGAAGATGGCTGAACCGTGAGAACCGGGAAGGTAATCTACTTCGCCCCAAATAGGACGAATCTCATCAGTTTTACGACCATCAAGGCGAATACCATCGTTCAAAATCATTTGACGCATGGCTTCTCCTTCAACTTTGTGGAAGTATCTTTTAATTAATTTGATATTCTGCTCCAAATCGATTTCTTCATTTCCTTCGCATTCAGCAGTATATTTTTCAATAAACTCATCTTGAATAGCGTGGAATCCTTCGATTCTTGCTTGTTTGTCGGCAATTTGTTGTTTGGCGAAATCGTAACAAGGCTGTAACAATTCAGCATTTACTCTTGCTTTTAAATCATCGTCGTTTACTTCGTGACAGTATTCGCGTTTAACTGCTCCAACTTCAGCAGCCATTTCTTCCTGAACCTTACAATGTACTTTAATGGCATCGTGAGCTACTTTGATTGACTCAAGCATAACTTGCTCAGAAACCTCATCCATTTCACCTTCAACCATCATAATGTTGTCGTAAGTAGCGGCAACCATTATGTCTAAATCTGCAACAGCAAGCTGAGCATGTGAAGGATTTACAATAAACTCACCCTCGACACGTGCAACACGCACCTCAGAAATTGGAGCTTCGAATGGAACATCGGATACTGCAATTGCAGCAGAAGCCGCTAAACCAGCCAATGAATCAGGCATTACATCTTTATCCCAAGAAATAAGGGAGATCATCACTGCAGTTTCGGCGTGATAATCGGCAGGAAATAGTGGACGTAGTGCTCTATCGACTAAACGAGACACTAAAATTTCGTCGTCAGATGGACGCGCTTCACGTTTTAGGAATCCACCAGGGAAACGACCAGCAGCAGAGAATTTCTCACGATAATCAACAGAAACAGGCATGAAATCGACATCTTCTCTTGCTTCTTTTGCAGACACAACTGTTGCTAACAACATGGTGTCTCCAGATTTAACGACAACAGCACCATCGGCTTGTTTCGCTAGTTTGCCTGTTTCGATAGTGATAGTTCTTCCATCGCCCAGGTCAATAACCTTTTCAATAATATTCATCATAATATGAATTCATTTTTTTAAACTGAGATAATACTTAATTGGGCGGGGCTTAAAAAATGGAAAAAAGGCAATTCAAGTTGAATTGCCTTTTCCAGTAATTATTTACGTAAATTAAGTTCTTTGATAATTGCACGGTAACGTTCAATATCGCGATCTTTTAAATAATCAAGTAAACGACGACGTTTACCAACTAAACTAATTAGAGCACGTTGAGTGCTATAATCTTTACGATTCTTTTTCAAGTGTTCAGTTAGGTGAGCAATACGGAATGAAAATAAGGCAATTTGCCCTTCAGCTGTTCCGGTATCGCTTTCGCCTTTACCATGCTTTGCAAAAAATTCTTTCTTCTTGTCTGAAGTTAGATACATAATCTCTTCAATTTTAATAAGTTAAACTATTCGATTAAAACGCAGCAACATTCGATTTCGATGACAACTGCGTTGCATTAAAAGTTTGACTTTACGCCAAATTTCCGCAAAAGTAATTAAATTTCTTTATTCAATACATAAAAGAACTGATTTTTAACAAATTCAAGCCAAGTAAGCCCCAGATAATAATTTATCAAGCTCGACTATTCGATGTTGTATTTCAATAGAAAACGATCCACTTTTTAAATCAATTGATTTATACAATGCGATTGATTTTTTTGCAGATTCAATTGAGCTTTCTCTTTTATTCATTCCATGAAAAGTTATCGCTTTTTGAAACAGCAACTCTGCAATTGACTTTTCTTTTTCAAAATTAGCACTTGGTAGTTGAAATAGTAAGTTACAAAACTCATTGGCTGAATATTCATCTAAATCTGATTCGCTAATATTGAACCAAGTATGCATAACCTGATTAATCTCGTCCAGTGCAAGTGCATATTTCTTTTTTTCACGAAACCCTGCGACAGCTGCTATCACTTCTCCTAATTGCTGAAAATAACGGGTGAGGTAATCTTTAGAACTCATTGGTTTCTTCTAATACTTTTCTAAACATATTTAATTGTTCAGGTGCGCCAAGAACAAATAGTTGATCTTCTTCTTCAAGAATATATTCCGATCCAGGATTAAAAACATAGTGACCGTTTCGGTCTTTTATGCCAACAATATTTGCACCCGAAATTTCACGCTGTTTAAAATGAGATATGGGTCTTCCTCTATAATTATCTGCAATATCTCTACATGAAATTTCTTCGAGGCTTACTTCTACTGAATCTTGTAATAAAACATACTCCACAAACTCAACCACATCGGGTTGGGCAACAAGCTTTGCCATTCGTTGTCCGCCAATTAATTCGGGCATAATTACATTATCGGCACCGGCACGTTTCAGTTTTTCATCGGAATGAGAATCGATTGCACGACTAATAATCTTCATCTTTGAGTTCAGACTCCTCGCTGTTAGAACCACAAAAACATTATCAGCATCGCTTGGTGTAGTTGCAATTAATGCTTTTGCACGTTGAACTCCTGCTCGAATCAAAACATCTTCGTGAGTTGCATCACCATTAATATACATTATGTCGGGATTGTGTCTACTAATTCTAGAAAGCACATTTTCTCTATTATCAATAACAACAAAAGGCGTATTATGGCTAGCTAACTCTTTTCCTACTTGCTCTCCATTTCGCCCATAACCACATACAATTACATGGTTATATAATCTATCTATTCGTTTTTCCACTCGATAAGCTCTATAATATTTTAAAAAATCGCCGTCAAAAATAAATCGGGCCAGGTATCCAATGTAAGCAATACTACCCAAACTAAAAAAAATGAGTACGGTTGTAAATAATTTACCGAAATCAGACAGGGGCTGAACTTCTCGAAAACCCACAGTAGAAACCGTAATAACTGTCATGTAAAAAGAGTCGATCCAATTCAAGCCTTCAATTAAGCGATATCCAATCGCCCCCCCAATTACCATGGTGATTAATAAGACTATACCACTACGGATGGTTCTTGAAGATTGTTCCTGAAATTTATTCATTCGTATTCATTAATATTACCTTGCCGAACAAGTTTTATGTTAACGATCCGACACAGAACTCCTATTTTTCGCCCCACGTCATTCGCATGCATACACCTATCCATTTGTTTGTAACTTCAAGTTCATGCTGGTTTCACCGATTAATCACTTTAATACCAATTTGACAATTTAAACATTTTTTATAATCACAATATACATTTTTTAGTTGAATTAGTGCGTGCGAATCGTATGCATTGGCTGATTTAATACCCAACTTAGACCATTGTGTTATAATCTTATTTTTCTCAGAAGGTATCACCTCAAGCAATTCAAGTGCTCTTGTTTTCAAATCATCCTTATTACTTCTTTCACCGTATAGATACAAAAAAGGGACAACAGTATTTATGATTAGATTAAACTGTGACAATTGACCCATTTTTTTTAATTTCTTATTGGATAAATGATTAAAACGATAATGAGTATCCCAATAACTTGAAGCATTTATTTTAAAAAGATTAAGTATTTCTTTTGTAGTTTTAAGTTCTAAGAGTTTCGAGAATAAATTTTCAGACTGATACAACAAAGATGCAAATTGAGCAATCCTAATGGTTGGGAAATTAGCTGGTCTTAGTCTCATAAATTTCCAAACATGGCCTTCCATTCCTTTCAAATTATACTTTCGAGAGAAATAACTGTATTCTTTCCTTAACATTAGAAAATAATCATCACCTAAAAGTTGCTCGTTTAACAAACCAGACTGTCCAAACAGTAAGGCTTCTAACTCAATTAGACTAGAGGTATGATGCGCTAGTATTGTTAAAGGCAAAGAACGTGAAAGCATTTCGAAGGGCAAGGCATTTACCTTAAATCCAAAATTCATTGCCAAATGAAGATAAAAAGCTTCATTCCAATTGTTCTGAGATTGACGAAGTGTTTGTGTTAGGGTATATGTTTTACTCTGTATTCGATCTATCAACATAGAATCGAGCGTTGAACGCACATAAATTGGATCAATATGATGCAAACTTTTATTGCATGCCGGACGATTTGATTCATTTAACAAAGTTTGATAGTTGTGCTGAACTTCACTATCAACATCAAGAAGCATAGTTGGAATTTGCCGACCGTTTGAAGATTTTACGTCACAGTCATTTTCAACAACTACATGTAAAATAACATTAGAATATGCATCGTCGTTTTGATGCTTATGCCTTATCCAATCCGAAGCTTTTTTATGTATTTCAACATTTCCACCCCACAAGGTCGTTCCAATCTTTATTTTGGCATTAAAAAAATCGGGACCAGAATTAGTATTCCAGGTGCCAGGATTAACAATTTCAATTGACAAGCCCTTTGTTGTACATAAGTTTTCTTTTGAGAAAAATTGGTGCCTCCATGCAAATTGAAAGAATTCTTCATTCATGGTTCTAAGTTTGGGTTTAGATCAATAAAAATACAAAATTAGCTCGAAAGACAGAATAGTATTAAAAGCAATTTCGTAGACAATACCGACATTATGAGTATTGTAGATACTAACATGGCTCAAGTAAACTTAAACGTAATGAATAAATTGGAGCTTGCATTAAACAGTAGTACCCTTAAGACAAGAAGACATTCAGACCATAGCGTAACAATAATAGATAAAATGGTTGATTAAAGATTATTCCTTTTCTTGTTTTTTAAATAGTATTATTAAGATAATATCAAACCGAATGTTCTGCTGATCCACGACGAGGAGATCGGCGAAGCCAATTGGAGCGAAGTGTAAATCGTGAACACCAAAAGATTTTAATCAGTGAACAAAAAACTGAAGAGGCTAGCCGGCTAGAGGCGATATGACAAAAGAGCCCAGGTAGTTTTCTTTATTAAGTAAAGATTTTGTCTGGTAAGATTTACAATTTAGTTTTATTCAAAAGAATTCCTCGAGGGCTTTGACTCGAGATTCAGATTTGACTTCTCTTCCCGAAAGTTGAACTGATCCCAAACTAGAGTTCCTTGCATTTATAAAATAGACGATTGTATGTTCAGCATAAAGTAATTATATCAAATTGAATGTCACTTCAGAAAACAACTGGAATTAACTATTTTTCAGGAAATAAAACCCTGTTGCTTTAATACTTCAAATAATTTTTGAGAAAAGAATTCATTGTCTTGTTTCTTATACCTTACATCAGTAAATACCTGTGCTAAGCTTTCTTTGTTATTTTCAACAACAAACTGCTTGTTTTCTTCTAAAGCTTCCTTTTTAGCGTATATTTTATCAATAGCCTGCTCGTTGTAGTCAGAATAGGTTTGACTGTGTAAAATAGCTTCTAAGGGCAGCCTGTCAGTTAATGCAGGTGTTTCGTTGGGCCAACCTATGGTAACTGTTGTAATTGGCACTACCCCTTTGGGCAAATTTAAAATATCTATAATTTTATCGGCATTGTAAATGGTAGTTCCTAGGTAACAAATACCAAGACCTTTATCCTCTGCTGCAATACATACATTTTGGGCTACCAATAAAGCATCAATAGCAGCAGTCATAAACGACAAGAAATTAGTATAACCTGGTTCTGCATTGTTTTGAGTACACCATTTATTAAATCGATTAAAATCTGCACAAAAAGTTAAAACATTTGGAGCAGTTGTAATCATTGGTTGATTAAAGTGTGTTGGCGCTAATTTCTCCTTTATAACCTTATCGGTAGTATTAATAATTGAATATACCTGCATGTTTCCAGTTGTAGATGCTCGGCATCCAGCTTCAATAATTTCATGTAATAGTTGATCAGAAATTACGCGGTCCTTGTATTTACGGATTGAACGGTGATCAAGAAGAGTTTTCATAACTATAAAATTTTTATAAAAGTAAAAAAAAATAAGGATGCCATCGCTTTAATTTAAAGAGGATGGTATCCAATACAAAATAAAAAAGGGAGACCATTTGGCCTCCCTTTTAAATCAATCAATTCGGTATTACTTTTTAATAATCCTTTGGGTTTTAGCAATTCCATTCTCAGTGTGCAATGAGATGAAATAAACACCGTTGTTCAATTCGCTTGTGGCGATTTTATTATTAGGATTAATAACTTCTTTTACAAGTTGTCCTGCAACGTTAGTGATAACAGCACGTGTTAACTCTACTTCGCTAGAAACAGTAATTGAAATATAATCATTGAATGGGTTAGGATAAACACTTATCAATGAAGATAAGTCTTCGATTCCGTCAGCCAATGATTTATTTACAATATCAGACGTAAAGTAAGGCTCTACTTTAAAGTTATCTCCGCTTGGATATACAATACCAGTTACACTGTAATTGTAATTTTCTTTCCAATCGTATGAACCACTTTCGTATAAGTATAGACTTACAGTATTAGCAACAGATGATTCTGTAGTAAGAACTACGTCGTCAGATCCTGAAGTAGTTGCTGGAGCGCGACCGATAACGGTTACTCTAACAGCTTCGTACATTTCAGAAAGAGCATCAGCAGCACTAATAGGAACAGGAGTAATTTCAAGTCCCATTACAATAGGAGTTACTTCATCTGCATTTATTTCAGTTAAACCATTGTATTCAGATACAGTACCAACTACTTCAACAGCAGCACCAGCATTCAATACAGCAGCGCCATCTTGGTCGAATACGTATATACCACTCCATGCAGCACTTGCATCTTGAATGTAATAACCGTTGTTATCTACAGTAGTTACAACACCTGAAGTTTTAACGATTTCGTCTACTAGAGTAGAAGCATCAGCTTCACCTTGAATTTCAGCAATAGTGTATACTGGAATCTCAGCTATGTCTTCAACAACAACTACGTTTTCAGACTCACCAACATTACCAGAAGCATCGATTGCAACAGCTCTGTAGTTACCAGCAGTTAAGCCTTCAGTACTAACAGCTACATTTGCATCAGCAGTAGTAACCATAGCAGCAACGGCATCACCAGCTTCAATAGCAGCAGTAATAGCAGCCATGTCAGCAGCAACACTTTCAAGAACTAAGTATACTGGACCAACTTCGTCGCGAGTCATTGAAGCTACACCGTCAACATTGTTAACAGAATCAGCAACAAGAGTTACAACAGGAGCAGTTTCATCAATCGTAGTAAAGTTCCAGATGTCACCATCTACAAAACCTCTGAATGAATTACCTGCTTCGTCAAGAACAGCACCAGCATCTATTGTTACAGTATATGAAGTCATTTCAGCTAAACCTGTTACAGGAATTGTAAGAGTCATAGCATCAGAAATTAAAGAATCAACAACAGCGATAACAATATCACCAGCATCACTAGATCCATCAGCAATGTAAACATTACCAACACCAGCTTTGATTCTTTCATCACAGAATTCAATTACTAAGTTAGTAGTTGTTGCAACTTGTGTTGCACCATCTACAGGTGAAATAATTGTATAACATTCTTCAAATTGCTCATCACTAATAACAAATGTCCAATCAGTTGTTTGAACAAACTCTTTAGCGATGTCTGCAGCAGTATCATCAACAAATGAACCAGCATCAATCATTACATAGAAAGAGCCATAATACAATTCATTTGTAATTACTTCATAAATTGAATCAGTTGAAGGTGTAAATTCACCAACAGCGATAGTATCAACACCAAGATCAGTTTCAGCATCGTAGATAATTACATTACCAGTTGCAGCAGTAACTGCATCATCGAAAGCAATTGTCAATTTAACATCAACATAATCATCGTATTCTGATTCGTAATAGGTAGCCATTGGAGCAGCTATGTCAGCAACGCTAATTGCTAATACAGTTGAATCAATTGCATTTGCAGTACAACCATCATTTACATCTTCGAATGCACCAGCAAGAATTACTACATCAACAGTAGTTTCACTAGGTAAATCAGTTAAAGCAGCAGTATAAACTAATCCGTCTTCAGAAGTAACAGTTACTTCTTCACCATTTACCATTACAATACCTGATACAGCGTTAACTGCTTCACTAAATGTAATTGATAGAACAGTATCAGCAGTTACGGCCAATTCAGGAGTAATTTCAACAACAGTTGGTTTCGTATTTTCACCAGTAGTGAAACTCCATACAAACTCTTCATTTTGCAATGGAGTAACGTCACCATCAAGTACTAAACCTTCAGATACAGTTACAGTATATACTGTAGTATCTTTAAGACCTTCAATTGTTTCAACTGTAAGTACATTACCTACAATTGATTCGATTGCTAGAACTTGTTCAAAGTCTGCACCGTCAGTAATTGTTATTGTACCTTCACCTTCAACGATAGCAAGTCTATCATCATTGATAGTTTCATCGAATGTAAGTGTTATAGCAACATCAGCAGCTACACAAGTAGTATCAACAGCAGGATAAAAAGCTACAGGAGCTGGAGCTGTATTATCACCAGTAGTAAATACCCAAACGTCATCACCACCAAATGCAGTATTTGGAGTAGATACTGTTGAAGTATCACCAAATGCACCAGCTTCGATTTCTACATAGTATTTAGTCTCATCAACTAACTTAGCTAAAGGAACAGTTAATGTAGAGTCAGCACACATAGCTGAAGTTACAGCAACAGTTTCAACATTTACGTAAGGTTCAGCAGTCATGTCCCAGATTCTAATTGAATCAGCAGGATCAACTAATGCTTCAATACCTTCACCAAATTCGATAACTAATTCGCTAGCATCTTCAATAGTAAGATCAATAGATTCGTGTACCGGACTAACAATCATAGGACCATCAGCAACAAATACATCATCTGAAGCAGTTTGGAATCTCCAACGGAAACCGTTAGGAATACCATCCCAGAATGTTTGGCTACCTTCATATCCATTAAGAATAGCACCACGATCAACCTGTACATTATATGCACTATCACCGTTAATTCCGTCGCGTAATAAAACGTCATTAATTGTAACAACATTACTACCTTCTTCGATTGTAATTGATGGGTCAGTTATTGGTATTGTTAACCAAAGTCTGTCGTCCCATTTTAAAGTAGCAGGTTTATATACGGTTTCATATATACGAACCATACGAGAAGCATCACCTTTTGCAACGCTAAGGGCATTACCGTCACCGTCTTCAAAAGTCATACTTAAGTCAGCAATTACGTAACCTTCATCCATTGCTGGGAAAGCATAATAATCATCAGGAGCAGCATAACCATCGTATTCAGGACTAGTTGAAACAAGTACAGGAGCAACATCGTTAGTTATTGTAAAACTCCACTCACGTTTAGTTATTTCATTAACTAGTTCTACTTCGCTATCTGACCATTTATTAGGCGTAAAAGCCCAATCTTCTACATTGTCACCAGCTACTCGAATATAGTAAGTACCTAAACGATCGAATGTAGTTGCAGGATCAACAGTAATAACATTTGCATCTAAACTATTATAAATATCACTTCCTGAAACCTCAATTAATGAACTATTCCATGGAATAAATTCTACGGCATTACCAAAATCAACATCAGTATCGATGCCTTTGTCGTAATAAATTACGATACCTGAATTTGAAGTACCTGTGATAGTAATGTTCTCATCAAAAGTTAAGATAAGATCAGAATTCTTAGACACATTCTCATCTAAAGGAGCAGGCCATAATCCGATAAGTTCATCGGCAACATTTGTTAACAATTCTGGAGCTGTTTTATCAGCAGTTGAGAAATTCCAACCTGCATCAATTACAATACCATTAGCATCCAATGCTGCAGTAAATCCTTTAAAGGCATTAGGAGCTTCACAAGTTACAACTGTATCGGTTACAAATCCTTCTGGCATAAGAACATAGAAATATTCGAAGTCTTCTAGTGATGTATGCTCTTGGAAAGGAATTGTTAATACATTCTTAGATGTAGCAGAAGAAATTGTACAATCGTCTATAGAAACTTCTTCAAAGATTTGTGAGTTTTCACGAATAATCTGAACAGTTCCAGCACCTTTCATTATTTTCTCATTGAAAGTTACTACAATGGAAGAAGGACTACTACTAATATTAGAAGCATCATCATTAGGAGATAAACTATAAATCGTTGGAGCCTCATAATCAGCTACATGAAATTCACAACTTTCACCTTCGAATAATGTTCCTGTTGGATCATTTGTAATGAATTCTTTAACAGTCCATTTATTAAATGAAATAGTATAGTCTCCTCTACTTACTAATGAATCTTTAGGTGTTAAGGATACAACAGTTTTTCCATCTACAACCTCTACAGCTATATCTTTCAATTCTAAAGTATCACCACCTGTTACTTGAAGAACAAAGTAGTTAGGATCCATAATATTAGAAGCATCTAACATTAAGTTATCAGCAGTATGTGATTCATGATCAACCCATACAATATCGTAAGAACTCTTAACTACTTCTTTACTGAAGGTTAAAGTAATCTCACCAGTAGGAGTATTACAAGTACTTTCACAAGCACTAACTTCTAATGTTGGAGGAGTATCGTCACGAGTATCAATAATAACTACGTCGTCACTAACAACTAAATTGCGTTCATTTGAACAAATTGGATCATCAGCAATAGCGTCAGCATCTATAGTAACAGCATAATCAACGTCTAATAATGAAAGTGATCCCATATAGTCATATGCAACAGTTCCAGCACCTAAAGTAGCTTCGTCGTACAATACTGCTTGTTCAACTTTGAACCCAATAGTTATTGATTGTGAATTCACATTCAAAATCAACATATCTGTTAGCGTAGTATCTGTGTCGTGGTAATCTAAACCAGCAACTTTAAGGTTTGCAAAAATCTCACCTCTACTTAGAAGACTATCGGTTTTTGAACCAGAGTATGAAGCAGTTTGAGTTTCATCATATTTTGTTAAAGGAAGCCACATAGCAGTTCCTGAACCTGGATTCGTGTTGATAACAACATTTTCACCAAAGTCAACTTTCAAAATAGAATGTGAAGAAACAGCATCAGAAGTTTCACCAGCACCACCATCATCAGAAAGACTCCATTTTGAATCTATACCAACTTCAGTTGCATATGAATTATTGAAATAATAATCCAATGAGTGAATCTCCCAAGTTACAGCAGGAGCAATGTTATCAAGTGTACTGAATGTCCATGAATAATCTGCAGATAAATTACCTGAATCATCAATTAATGAACCAGCAGAAATTTCAACTGTATAAGTATCATCACCTAAGAATTGGAATGTTGATACATCAACAGTCATTACTTGAGGTTCAGCATCGTTATCAACACTTACACGATCACTAGAAATTGGAATAACTTCTAATAATGTACCAGTAGAAGTACGGTAAATCCTTACTGAATTATTAGTTCCAGCATTTTTAGATGCAATATTTGCCTCTGTAAAATAAATAGACAATTGAGTTAATGCATCAGGATCTACACAAGTAGCTAATCTTTCAGTTAATGTTGAATCAATTACAGGAGCAGTTATATCAACAGTAGTAAAGTATAGATTTTCTTTACCAACCCACTCAATTAATGCATCGTTTGCACCACAAGCAGCATCGTCGGTTAAAGCATACCTATCAATTTCTACGTAATATGAAGTTTCCTCTTCTAAGTCAGCTGCAGAACCAAAAGTTCCAGGAGCAATTAGAATTGAATCACCGTTAACAGCTGTAACATAAGCTTCAACTCTAGCATTGTTTGAAGCCTTACGTAAAGTAATTAAGCTATCAACACCACCATCATACAATACATCTTCGCTAAATACAAGATAAATTGAATCGCTAACGCTTACATTATGAGCATTATGTATTGGAGTTGAAGTCTCAAAAGTAGGAGCATCGTCGTCACAAGTTGTAACAGCCAATGAACTAACTCTTGAAGTATTAGGAGCAGGCAAAATATCACGTATTCTGTCAACACCATCGGTAGTTTCTGTAAACATCCAATATTCTGATGCAATAGGATTTGTATAAACATCAACAGCTGAATCCTGAACAACTACATAAGCAGTATAATCAGCAGTACCAACTGTTTCGTCTAATACAATTTTATCAGTGCTTTTAGCTACACCAGCAGCAACAGCGCCATCCCAGTCTGCATTTTCAATTATTGTTGCAGCACTAGGAGGAGTACTAGGAGCACCATCCATGATGTATACATATGCATGACCACCTTCAAGTTGAGATTCAACTTCAAGAGTAACAGATTTACTATCAACAGCAGTTTCACTAAATAAAATTGGAGTTGAAGCACCAGCAACAGTATAGTCAGGTGCAGTAATATCCTCTGTTGTAAAGTCTACACCATCAGTAACAAATGCAATACCCGTAGCATCAACTAAATCGTATGTACCATTGCTACCAACAACTGTTAAGTTATAAAGCATTTCAGTTTGCATAGTAGCATTAGCATCACCAGTATAGTTATGACCTAATACATCTAACGGAGTAATTCTAATAATTTGTTTTGAAGCACCAACAAATTCAACCAACATTGAATCAACAGGAACAGCAGAGCCATAAGTTAAAGAAACAAATGAAGCAATGTTATTTGCAATTAATGTAGGATCTGTACTAATAGCAGTACCATCGTCTAATGCAATATGCTCACTAAATTTCACATACAAATAAGCATTGTAAGGAATACTAGTCTCAGCATCAACTGGCCAGAATTTAGCCGTTGGAGCAGTAACATCGTTATAATTAATAACCCAAACAGGAGTAGCAACATTAGTAGCTTGACCTAAAGAACCAGCATTCATTGCTGGTGTATAAACGCCAGCAGCTTCAAATGAAGCATCTTCAAGACTGATAGTATACTGTTTTCCAAACACAGGAGTAAATCCAGTTATGGTCCAAGTAATATTATCGGTAGTAGTTAAGTCAGTAACATTATCATTATAAGCATTAACAATACCATCAGTTAAATTTGTAACAAAAAATTCTTTACCAACCTGAGCTGTAGCAGCACGGTTTAAGGTAATTGTTAATGGAGTACTTACATCTAAATAATCATCTTTAGGGCCAAATGCACTAAATGCAACATCAGGTTGAGGCCCAGTTACAAAGTTCCAAATTGATGTGTCAGCGATACCGGCAAATGCATTTCCAGCAGCATCTTTAACAAATCCAGGAGCTAAAATCACGTGATAAGCAGTGTTGTATTTTAACATCGAAGCAAAGTTCGAATTCTTAACAACAATTGAGTCACCACCAACGTGATCACAAACGGAAGCATCGATACGGAATATTTCACTTACACCAGATTCCCATAAATATAATTTTTTACCAGTAACAGGTAAAATATCTTCAGAGAAACGGATTACAAGGTCTGTTGACATTGAAATATTGATAGCGTTATCTAAAGGAGTAAATGCTAATACACCACCACCATTATCGAATACTACAGGATCAGTTCCATCATTTGTTGAAAAATTCCAAGTAGAATCGGCTCCAGCAGGATTTGGCCATGTTGGTGCTATTCCATCAAATGCAAATGCATCGGCAGGTACAGCAACCTCATAAGACTCTGTTTCAATTAAAGCAGGAGCAATTGCATAAGTTACAGTCTTGTAACTATTTGATAACACACCAGTAAGCGCACTAACAGTATTTGTCGTAGCATCTTCAATTGTGATATCAGGTACAGCAGCTATAGTAGTTCCATCAACAGAGTTACTAAAATTGATCACAATTTCAGAAGTTGAAGCCGATACTATTGCTCCATCAGCTGGCGTATAATCTGCAGTTAAAACATCAGGGGTTCCTGTTGATTCAATAGTAAAAGTAGCTTCGTCGCGAACAACTAAATTAGAGTTATCGTCTTCGTAAGCACTTCCTTCACCACCTTCTAAATCGGTAGAAATAAACTGTACAGTATATTCTTCACCAGCCAAGAAGTTAGGACCTTCGCTATAACCATCTTCGGTTACGTAGTAAGGATCTAAATCTAAGCTTAAGTATGAATCGGCCACAACGTTTACGTTACGTACGTCAAACTGAAGGGTATCTGTTCCATGTAGAATACGGAAATAACGACGCATTGCATTGTTATCAACAGTTAAACCAGTTCCAGGAGCCAAGAAATCGATGTGATCAGCAAAACCTAAGTTTACATACTCATCAACTAAAACTCCAATAGTTTCTGTTGCTAATACAGTGGTCTCACCATCGATATCAACTACAGAAGGTGCATTGTAAACACTTTCTTCGTAGAAAATAACTTCAGGAGCACGTGTATCTTCGTATTTGAAACGAATCGATTGGTTGTTACCATTAGCAGCCATACCACCAAGGGTATCGGTTGTTACAGCAGCAAAATCACCTTCAGCAGGATGGGCAATATTATATCCATCAGCTAAAGAATAACGGTTTTCATCTAACAATTGACCTTCAGCCTCGATGTAATACCAAGTTTCTGATTGCCATTCTGTATCGTTGTTACGACAAATATCAACTGTTGTTTCAGTAGCAGTATAGCTAACGTCAAAGTTAAATTCAGCTTTAACAGGAATGTCACCAATTGTAGCACCATCTGCATCACCTTCGCGAATTTCGAAATATTTACCTGCCCAGTAATTACTAACATCATCCGTATTTAGTAGTTGCATGTCTCCTTTAGTTGGCTCATCGTCAACAGGCACATACAATACTTTATCGAATTTAACAGTAATACAAGCTACATCAACAAGTGAATCGCCAAATGCAGGAGTGAATAAAGCCAATACTGGGCTGTATTCTTCAACAGTGAAGCCTTGGTCCGATAAATCAGCATCTGAAGGTTGGAATTCAATTCCAGCCACATCTTCAATCATTGTAGGAGTTATTGAAACCACTACATCAGCTTCTGATTTAAATGCTGAGTCAGGAGTAATTGTAATTAATTTAGCAGCAGCATCAATTTCGGCTTCGAAACCTACAGCTGTACCATTATCGGTTACAGTAACAAAAGATTCAATATCGCTATTGTGAATGGTTGCACCACCATCAGCTAATTTAATACTTTCGTTAAAATTCAAAAAGATTTGCGCTTTACGAGCCATTTCACCTAATGGTTCAGGAGCTGTAGCGCCATTTTCTTCGTCTTTATTTAATAAAGCACTATAAGTAGCAGAATCAGCGTCGAACCATACTTTAGGCATAATAATGTCTACAGTTTGAGCATCAACAGATGATACACCAGATATATTACCATTAATTGCAGCAATCGAATTTGCTGAATAATTAGGATCATATACACCATCAGCACTAGCATCAATAGCTACAGCATAAACTGTGTAAAGACCTTCAACAGGAAGTACACTCTCACCATTTGTATCTGGCAAACCACTTACACGTTCCAATACCTCTAAAGAAGGATCAACAGTAATGTCGCCTTCAGCAAAAATATCGTAATAAGTCCAAGTAGTACCTGTCTTAATTCCATAGGTATCACCAGCACGGTAAACAAGCGTTGGAGTTGTAGCATGATTCTGAGTTGCACCAGCTGCATTACTACCTAAAACGTTAAATAGAGTAGCAGCAGGAGAAGTTTCCTTAACAACGATATAATGTACAACACATTCCTCATCGGTTTCAACCAAAATATCGAAAGTTGTTCCACCATGATTGGTAGTAGTTAATGACTCAATAACTGGAGCATTCCAGTCACCAGCATTAAAAGTCTCCTCACCATCACCGTTCATATTGTTGTCAAAATCACGTAAAAGATCAGCAGCAACAGTTACAGTATAAGATGTACCAGATAAAAGCGCAGTAGGATCCATTGTGATAACTCTATTGTTAGTCACAACAATAGAAGTACAAGGAACCGCTACACCATCTTGATCAACAAGAGCAACTAGACCATCAGGAATATTAGCAGTTGTTAACAGCACATCTTTATCGATATACATGGCTTCGTCGAAAGTAACAATAAAGTTATCGTTAGTCCACAAAGAACCTGAAGCATGAGGAGCCGTAACTGTAATAGTAGGATCAACATCTTCAGAAGCTTTAGTTGTAAAGCTCCATGCTATATTGTTATTAATACCAGCATAAGGAAGGTCACCATCGTCAACAATGATTCCACCTTTAACACGTACGTAATAATCAGAAGCAGGATCTAAATTAGCAACCCAATCGATTTCTAATTGATCTGCAGCCAACCAAGTTAATGTTGGCATGGCAAGAGAAACTAAGTCTCCACCTTCTTCGCCGTCGTACTCACTAGTTGACTTGTAAATAGCAAAGTCACCTAATTTTTGTACATAACCAGCAACAAAAGCAACATTCTCAGTGAATGTTAGCACACAGTTATCATCAACTAAAACGCCAGTGGCGTCATCTGCTGGAAGTAAACCTCCAGTAGTTGCTAATTTAGGTGCAGTTAAATCTGGAGTACTAAACTCCCAGGTATAATCACCTGTTGTAATAAACGGACTTCCATTAGCATCCGCAAATGCTTCTTCCTCGATCAACACATCGTAAGTTGTGTTTTCATCTAGCGTAATGCCTGAGAAAGAGAAAGTAACGACATCACCATTAACGATAACCGCGCTTCCAACAGTAGCTGTTGTAAACTGGATCACCTTCATAGGTGCTGCAAGACCATCAGTGTAAAGACCAACTGTATACCCTAATACTGCAGAAACTGGTTCTCCAAAATCAATGGTAAATGTTGGCGTTGTAGAAGAGGCAGTACCTCCGTCATCTGGTGTTAAGTCACCCCAAGCAGGATCGCCAGGAGCAGCAAACATCAAATGTACGCTCAATAAGAGTAATACAAGCACACTACTGAATCGTGTAAATGATTTTCTCATAGTTCTTGTTTTTTTAAATTGAACTTAATTGATTGATTGATTTTAATTTATCTATTTTTTTCATCATTCATTAGTTGGGTCTGCTTTCAACAGCCCACAATAGGTTACAAACCTATAAAAATAATCGACAACGCACAAAATATTATGCAATAAAGTAAGCGATTAATTTTATTCCGTAACCTAAGAGCGATGGTGCTTTCATCAATGTTTAAGTTAAAAGATTTACACACCAAATATTTTTTGTTAAATAATTAAAAATTCACACTCAAAAAAATGTTGTTTTTGTAGACAATTTTTGAAGAAAATACACGTCTAACAATTAAAATTGTAAAACGATACAATTTCAAATTTCTTATTTACTTTA
>JAQIBQ010000140.1 GCA_027859005.1 Prolixibacteraceae bacterium
CTTTTCAACTTTCCCCAAACGGTGAATATTTTTCTTATCAAGCGCCCTACGAAAGTCGCTTGAATGTATTTATCCAAAAAATTGGCGAGGAAGAAGCCATTCGAATTACTTCTGAAACCGATCGTGATATTGCAGGTTACCTCTGGGCAAATAATAATCGAATACTTTATTTAAAAGACACTGGTGGTGATGAAAACTTCCAACTCTATGGTGTGAATATCGATGGTTCTGAATTTGTTGAACTTACTGTTTTTGACGGGGTAAGAACTCAACTAATTGACGACTTAGAGGAGTTGCCCGATGAAATTATGATTGGGATGAATAAACGTAGCCCTCGTGTTTTCGATCCTTATCGTTTAAATATTGTAACAGGTGAAATGAAAATATTGGCCGAAAACCCTGGGAATATTGTTGGATGGATGACCGACCACGAAGGCAAATTACGAATTGCAATAGTTTCTGATGGAGTAAATCAAACCTATCTCTATCGTGAAAACGAAGAGGATGAATTTGAGTCCGTTTTAACGCTTAATTTTAAAGAAACACTCAGTCCTGTAATGTTTACTTTCGATAATAAATATGTTTATGCTTCATCGAATTTAGGTCGCGATAAGGAAGCTTATGTGATTTACGACTTGGCCAATGCAAAAGAATTGGAAGTAGTTTTTGAAACTGAAGAGTCAGATGTTTCAGGTTTGGCTTATTCGAAAAAAGAGAAGAAGTTACAAGCAGCTTATTATTATACTTCAAAAAGGAAAGTTCATTATTTAGACGATGAAGCACAAGCTTTGTTCGAAAAAGTGGAAGCAAAATTACCCGGTGTTGAAGTACGTTTCGCAAGTGAAAATAAAGCGGAAGATAAATTTATGATTCGTACTTTCAGTGATAAAACTCGTGGTGAATATTACTTGTACGATAAAGAAAGTGATGATCTAATGCTTTTAGCAGAGCTAAGTCCCTGGATTGATGGTAGCAACATGTGCGACATGAAACCAATCAATTATACTTCACGCGATGGACTTAATATTCAAGGTTATTTAACCCTTCCCAAAGGAATTAAAGCTAAAAATTTACCTGTCGTTATAAATCCACACGGAGGACCTTGGGCTCGCGACCGTTGGGGATATAATCCTGAAGTACAATTTATGGCTAACAACGGCTATGCGGTATTACAAATGAATTTCCGTGGATCAACCGGATTTGGACGTGCTTTTTGGGACGCTTCAATTAAACAATGGGGAAAAACCATGCAAGACGATATTTCGGATGGAGTTCAGTGGTTAATTGATGAAGGAATTGCAGATCCAGAACGAGTAGCTATTTATGGTGGCAGTTACGGTGGATATGCAACTTTAGCAGGACTTTGTTTTACTCCTGAATTGTATGCAGCTGGAGTTGATTATGTTGGTGTTTCCAACTTGTTTACCTTACTTCAAACCATTCCTCCATACTGGGAACCAATGATGGATATGTTTCAGGAAATGATGGGACATGCTGTTAACGATAGTTTGTTGTTGGTTGAAGTATCTCCAGTTTTCCATGCCGATAAAATTGTTGCACCTTTATTTGTAGCTCAAGGTGCTAACGATCCTCGTGTAAATATCAACGAATCGAACCAGATAGTTGAAGCCCTTGAAGCGAGAGGTGTTGAAGTAGAATATTTGGTGAAAGAAAATGAAGGCCATGGATTCCATAATGAAGAGAATCGATTCGATTTTTATAGAGGCATGATGACTTTCTTAGACAAACATTTAAAGCCAGCTGAAGTAGAATAATAGCATATGTTTAATTAGAAAAATATTTGAAGCTGTCTTACTTTGTAGGGCAGCTTTTTAATTTTTAACTCCCTCTAAAATAGTTTTATTGGTAATCGATTTTTTGGAGAATTTAAGGTCGTAAATAATTATTATTCCTATTAAGAGAGCTAGTGTTATAAATCCAGCAAATCCGGTAAATCCTATAGTAAGATCGTTTCCTCCTACCAAATACATAATTGGTATACCTGCCGAGGCATTTAAGGTGCCGTGCATAATCGACGCTGCAATTACAGAGTGTGTTTTAATACGAACAAACAAAAATAAAGGTGAAATTAAGATGCAAAAAATAGTCATCATTCCAACTCCCAATAAATTATGTTCGGGGTAATTATGTCCCATTAAAATTAGAGGAGCATGCCATATTCCCCATAGGATACCAATTTTTAGTGCCGCATTCCAAAATTTCAAGTGTTTGAATTCACGAACCAAAAAACCACGCCATCCAACTTCTTCGCCAAAGGCTGCTATGGCATTTATAGTTAATCCTCCAATTAGTGCTTGAATTAAAGTTAAAGGCAAAAACGGAATGGGTAAGTTTTCTAGTTGCATTTTTTGTGCTTCAATTTGCTCAGGGCTTAACTGATCTGCCATCCGATCCCAAAAGCCAATCATGTCGGCTGAAAATGAAATACCAGGCCATAACAAATTAATAGCTAAAACTAGAAATGCAACAATAACAAAAGCTGGCCAGGCTGCTAGGTACCACCAATTGGGTTTAAAGTTTAAAGCCCAACTTTTGAAGCCTTTCTTTTTGAGTATCACTTTGTCAACAAACAATACCGTAAGAAAAGGCATGAACATATACAAAACTGCCATTATGGTATACGGTATTTTATCTCGTTCGGGGAAAATAAGGTAATACAAACCCGCAAATAAAAAGCTAATTGAAAGTACAATAACAATGTACCAAGTAGTTCCTTTGTTTGAAGAAGAAGAGCTCATGTTGCTATTTTTAAGATTGGATTTAAAAGTAGCGAAAATCTAGAAAAAAATTAGCCCTCGTTTTAATCGAAGGCTAATAAATGGGAGGTATAATTTGTTTATTGAAGCTTTTTCTTTTTCAAATTAATAGTAATCGTAATAACCTTGATTGTAACCCTCACGATAATCTACACCATCAATAGGGTATTGGCCTTCAGAATATATTTTTATAGTGCTTGATTGGCCTGCAAAAATTCCAATTCCATTTTCAATGTTTGAAAAAACTTGAACCGGTTCTACAAAAAGTTCTCCATCGTAGTACTTGTGCTCGTACGACGATTTTATATACAAATAGCTTTCGCGCGATATTGCTTGAAGTACAATTTTTAATTCATAAAATTGTCCCATTGAAATAGGGTCGAATTCTGTTTCCATTTCATTGCCGTAGTAATAATTATCTTTAAGTGACAGGTCGAAGTTTACGGTATATTCTTTACCGTTTATTAATTCATCGGTAAATACACTGTATACATTCGAAGGTGCACTGAAAAGTATGTCGTTAGCTTCTTCTTGCTCAGGGTTAATAATTGGATCATCAATTCTAAGATAAGTCTCTGAAATATATACAATTGTATCCATTACCTCTTTGTCGTAGTATTCTATACTTACTTCTCCCTTTGTTACGAAAGCTACCAAACGGTAATAATTATCTTCATTTTCAGGATCTTTGAATTTTAGCTTAACGTTTAGTTGCTCTTGTTCCCAATTTTGTTCATTTGTGTATACTGTTGTTGTATCAATCGACAATATTTCTATTGGTTTTGGAATTATGGTTTCGCAGTATACATCGTCATAATCAGGGTGTGATACTTCTAGTCGATAGGTTTTCTCAGCAGAGACCTTCAATTTAGATCGATATCCTTTTTTCGGCCTTTTTTCGGCAGTGTCTCCATACCAATAATCATTGTTTTCAGTTTCATTGTACACAAGGTCGTAAGTTTCAAGTGTTTCAATTTCAACTCCGTCCTCAAAAAGTACCGCAGTTGCATTTTCGAGCCAAATGAAGTCGCTAACAACGCCTGGTATTGGTTTGCTGGTTGCAACCAAAATGTTAATAACACTGTCGGGTTCAATAAAGCCGTTAACAACCATTTTTGACGAGATTAGATCTGAATCAAAACTTATTTTTTTCTGGCATGAAATAAATAAGGTCAGTAGTAAAATTACTGTATATATTAGATGATTTGATTTCATAATAAGAAAAATTAAAATTTAAATGAATAGGAAATTGAAGGAACAATGGTGAACAAACTAAATTGTTTGAGTACAATTTCAGGGTCAGAGTCAAACACCATTTCACCGGTTACATTATTGAATACATAATCTCCATATTCAGTTTCCCATTGCAACATAAACGGATTCATGCGGTTGTAAATATTGTAAACAGAGAAGCTCCAAGTTCGTATACCTCGCTTTTTTTTCTTGTGAAAATTTATTCCAAAATCCATACGGTGGTAGGCTGGCATTCTGTAATTATTTCGGCCTCCATAGTCTTGTAAGTCACCTGCGTACCATGAGTTGCTATTGGATAATGGGATGTCTATTTGTGGGTATTTCATAACAGCAAGTGTTACTGCATTTCCAGTTCCATAAACCCAGGTGCCACCGAAATCTACTTTGTCGCTAATCTCATGGGTAAAAGCTACGCTTATGTCATGACGTCGGTCGTATTTTGCGGGGAACTTTTCTCCAAAATTTAATTTATCAAACTGACGTTCAGTTTTTGACCAAGTATAACCAATCCAACCGGTTGTTTTTCCAATGGTTTTTTCAAGCATAACTTCAGCACCATAGGACCAACCTTTGCCTAATTCTACTTTTTCTTCCCAATTGGTTGCATTACCCATAAAGGCTGCACCTTCTTTGTATTCAATTAAATTGGTCATGGTTTTATAGAAACCTTCTATCGTTAAACTGATTCCCTCATCAATATTAATAGCTGTTCCAATGGCAACCTGATCGGAAATTGGTGGTGCAAAATCTTTTGTTACTGGAACCCATAAATCATTGGGCATGCTTATACCTGATGAAGTGAGCAAGTGAACGTGTTGAGCCATTCTTGAATAGGATCCTTTAAGCGACCAATTTTCCATTGCTTTGAATCGGATAGACAAACGAGGTTGCAAGCGTACAAATGTTTCGCCCTGAACATTGAATATCGATAAATGTGCTCCTGCATTTAATTTAAATCGATTTGAAAAGGTTATATCATCTTCTATGTAAGTCGATATTTCTTGGGCATACAAAGAACGGTTTCCGAAGAGTTTACTTATACTATCGTTATTGGCAATAAAACTTTCAGTTTCTAATTGAATTCTTGTAACTCCAGGTGTAAAATGATGTTGAATGAAACTAGTACCAAATTTTATTGCATGCGCTTGTGAAGGAAAGTAATCGAAATCAACTTTTGCAGCTAAATCTTCAATGCCTGAATAATACTTAAAAATATCAGTTTTTGTTTCTTTTTCAGTTATGTTTTTTGCTTCAAACTCTGAACCAATATCAAACAGGTATTTGCTGTAAGTTAATGTTGTGTTGCTAAATAATTTTGGGGAAATCAGGTAATTCCATCGTAATGATCCAATGGCATTACCCCAACTTAGACCTTGTTCATTTTTAAATTTATACTGAATTAGATCGTTTTTATCGTTGGTGACATTTTGATTAGAACGATTGCGTATATAACCTCTATCTTTTCCAAAATATCCGCTTAGGTATAACCTACTCTTTTCGTTAAAAATATGATTCAATTTTAAGTTGTAATCATGAAAATAAGCACCTGCTTCAAGGTCGGTTCCCTCAATTTTATTCACTAAATTAATTATTGGACGAGTCATAACATCGAGATAAGTTCTTCGGGCTGAAACCATGAAGGAGGTCTTATCTTTGGTAATAGGACCTTCTATTTCTAGCTTCGATGAGATAATTCCAATTGAGAAGTTCCCTCTAATTTTTTTCATGTTACCGTCTTTCATGCTAATGTCAACAACCGACGAGAGTCGTCCACCAAAACGAGCAGGAAAGCCACCTTTATATAGTTTTACTGCTTTTATAGCATCGGGGTTAAATACCGAAAAAAATCCAAGCAAGTGGCTGGCATTATAAACAGGCACTCCATCGAGTAAGAATAAATTCTGATCGGGGCCACCACCACGTACATATATACCACTTGGTCCTTCTGTCCCTGATTGAACTCCGGGTAGTAGTTGAATGACTTTCAATACATCGGCTTCACCTAAAAATACTGGTATTTTTTGAAGTTTTTGTACCGATAAATCAACCATGCTCATTTGGGTGTCTTCAACCTTATTTACTTGGTTCCCAATTACAGTAACTTCATCCAATTCGTCGGACCTAATTTCTAATTCGATATTTAGAACCAAGTCTTCTTGAGGGTTCAAATTAAATTCTTGAGGTTGATATCCAATAAAGGAAGCAACCATGTTTATCTTTCCTTTAGGAAGAGAGATACTGTAATAACCAAAACTGTTAGCTGTTGTGCCAAGGTACGTGTCCTTATTGTATACGTTGGCATTAATAAGTCTTTCGCCCGATTCTTTATCGGTAATGTAGCCACTAATGGTTATTTTTTGGGCAAATAAGTTGGTGCTTATTAAGATTAGTGAGAGAATAAGTAAGGTGTTTTTCATGGGTTTTAATGGTGTTTTCTTTTACAAAATGACATACATTCTATGTGTTGCTTTTAAATATTACAATTCTACAAATAAATTTTGAGTATAATAAGTATAATAGATGTTTGAAATTGATGAAGGTTGCATTTTCATTGTTAATATAACTAGTTGTTATTAAATCAACCACTAAGCCAAACAGTTTTAGGCTTAGTAATCCTTTTGGTAGAGAGAAACTGTAAAAACCGTAATCATTCGCTGTTGTTCCTATGTATGAATCTTTCTCATAGATGTTGGCATTAATGAGTCTTTCGCACGTTTCTTTATCGGTAATGTATCGGTTAATGGTTGCTTTTTGGGCAATGCTTGAAATTGAAAGTAAGTATAATAATACAAGGAGAAAATACTTCCTGTTGGTAATACTTAATTTGGGATTCCCAATATATTCTAATTAGTAAGGTTATGTTCTTAATATTTAATTTTTGTTAAATAGGAGATTTAAATGATATCTGATTTCGCAATAATTTCTTAGGAATTGAACGTTAGTAATTTAATCAATGAAGACGTCATTTATTTTTCAGTTCCCTGGGTGTGTAATCCACATTCTTTTTTTGAATTGTTTTCCCACCACCAACGTCCTGCGCGGAAATCATCACCTGCTTGTATGGCTCTTGTGCAAGGTGAACAACCGATGCTTACAAATCCACGGTCGTGTAGCACATTGTATGGAATATGGTTTTCTTTAATGTGCTCTTTTACATCGTCTAGAGTCCAGTCGTGTAGCGGATTGTATTTGATAATTTCAAAACCTTTGTCCCATTGAATTGGATCAAGCGTTTCACGGTTTGTACTTTGCTCAGCACGCAAACCAGTAATCCAAACTTTCTTATTGGAAAGGGCAATTTTCAACGGCTTTACTTTTCGAACATAGCAACATTCTTTCCTGTTTTCCAACGATTCGTAAAAACTATAAGGTCCTTTCTCTGAAAGCAATTTTTCTACATCGCTACTAGCAGGATGATAGGTTTTTATGTCAATTTTATATTTTTCAATGGTACGGTTGAATACTTTGTAGGTTTCTTCAAATATTCTTCCGGTATCTAAGGTTGCAATTTCAATGGGTAAATTGTTTGAACAAATCAAATCTGTAATAACTTGATCTTCGTAACCAAAGCTTGTAGTGAAAACTATGCCTTCAGGATACTCATTGCATAGCTGTTGCAATGTTTCTACTATTGTCTTCCCCTCAATTGATGGTAAATTACTCATAACTTCACTTTCTAATTTTAAATGCCAAAGATAAAAAAGAAACGATAAATGGCGTTGTGAAAAACATTCCAATAACTTATTTAGAATGTGCTTTTATATGAGCTGAAGTAAAATTAAATTTGAAACTCAACGTTAAAAGCAAGGTATGCGTCTGGTTTTAAAATCAATAGTGTTTCTTATTGCCGTAGTTTGGGTAGCAGGTTGCAAAACACCTGAGCCTCCTCAAGTAGCTAATACTTATCAACCTATATTCGATCAAACAAAAAAAGTATATGTTAAAACGCCATCGAATAAGGTTAACCTCGATACTACTGTATTAATACGTTCTAATCTTCGAGATACCATTGCTTTTTATTGGGATACCATAACAATGCTTGATGAGTTTGTATTTGAAAGCGGAGAATTAGCTGTTCCTTTAGAACTCATTAATGAAAAACCTCCAACATTTGATACCTTTTTGGTTGCAAGTAAGTTTGAGTTTACAGCCGAGTATGTGGATTTGCTTTTCCCCGAAATACCCGATTCTATTCTTTTTGAATTAAATACCGATACATTAGCAATTGATAGTTTGGCTTTCGAAACCGACAGCTTAATGCTAGATACATTGCATGAAGTTGGTGTCGATACTATTATGGCACCTCAAAAAGAAAATTTAAAAATTCTACCAGAAACAATTCAACCACCAATAACAACAGAAAAGAATGGTGGTTTTATATCAAATATTTTTTCATCAATATTTAAAAGCAAGAAAGAAAGGGCGGTGGATAGAAGCCGAAAAATTATTGAACAAAATTTGAAAATTAGTCAAACAAAAGAACTTGCAGTTGATTTAATTAATACAGACTCTCTTCTAGTTGCAGAATTGGATACTCTTCAATTTCAGGAGCTTGATTCTATAATTGAAGATGAACCAAAACCGATTAAATATTTTTATACGGTTGATGAAATTTTAGCTGATTCAACACGTGACCTGTTTCAAGCCGACACTATGCTAGCCGAATTGTTAGCAGAAACTCCTTGGAGTATTGGCGATTCCATTCCATTCCTCAATAATTTTAACAATCGATTTCTAGATTCAGTACTAATGCTTAGCTTCGATACAGTTTATGTTGAAATAATTGACTCGTCTAAAATAGTACCACAATTACCTTTTGAAGTGTTAACAAATGAGGTATTTGATACGCTGAAATTTGAACATAAAATATACATTAAGGATCAAGTTACTTTCCGTTTATATCATCCGAATGAAGATGATATTTATATTGAGATGGTTCGTGTTGTTGGCGATAATTTTAAAATTGGTAGCAATTATTTCGACGAGGATGAACGTCCAGCATATAACATTAAAGTCAATAGTTTTTTATTGAGTAAGTACGAAGTTACCAATAAACTGTTTTGCTATTTTCTAAACGATTTAAAATGCGATAGTTTAGGTCAGATAGAAGGGAATAAGGTGATTGACTTATTTCATCCTGCAACAAAAATTCGCCAGAATCAATTTACAAAGAAATTTTCGCCAATAGATGGGTACGATGATTTTCCTATTATAAATGTTTCGTGGGTTGGTGCTCAAATCTTTTGTAAATCGGCAGGCGGAAGATTGCCCAGCGAAGCTCAATGGGAATATGCTGCAAAAGGAGGACGATATGCTAAACGAATTTATATCAACCGTGACAATACTGATTATGACTATGTAAACCGATTTGCCGGAGGAAATTATATGAGGGAGCTTGGCTGGTTTGTCGATAACTCAAGAGGCCAGTTACGTGTAGGAGGAAAGCTAAAACCCAACGAGTTGGGTTTGTACGACATGTGTGGCAACGTTTGGGAGTGGTGTTACGATAAATACAGCAAGGATTTTTATAAACGAAATTCTAGAAGCAGAAATCCAATTAATATGGAAGGGCAAAATATTCGTGTTAATAGGGGAGGAAGCTGGAGCAGTGATGCCAACTATTGTCGTATTACCAATCGGAATTATTTGAATCAGTTCAGCTATAATCCCTATTTGGGATTTCGTTACCAGCGTGAATGGAAATGAGTTTTGATTGTCTAGTTATTGGTTCAAACCCCGCAATTTTATTGCAGTTACTTTAGTTTCTATAACTATTGAATCAAAGATTAATAGATATTAGATTCTAGACATTAGATCATTTTTTTTAATCTAAAGTCTAGTGTCTAATATCTAAACATTATTTTTTCATGAATTTCATTCATCTTTTAAACTTATGTATTTTCAATGCATAGTGGTTTAGTTAAAGACAATATTTGTTATGTAATGTAGATCACCAAATTACAATTCACTTATTATTAAAATTGTTTGGAATTAATTGACTTTAAGTCAATTCAAATTCTTAAATTTATAATTTATCACTGAATTTTAACTGCCATGCTAAATCGTATCATTAATTTTAGTATCCGAAACAAGCTAATAATTCTTTTATTTACTATTTCAATAGCAGGATTCGGTATTTATGCCATAACTCAAATACCATTGGGTGCCGTACCCGATATAACCAACAATCAAATTCAGGTAATTACTACAAGCGGCAACCTTTCAACTCAAGATGTAGAGCAATTCATCACCTATCCTGTTGAATTGGAAATGTCGAATTTGCCAGGTGTAACTGAAATACGTTCAATTTCAAAGTTTGGTCTTTCAGTAGTTACCATTGTTTTTAACGATGATATTGGCACCTATCTTCCACGACAATTAATTGCTGAAAAAATAAAATCGGCTTCAGCTAATATCCCCGAAGGATTTGGGTCTCCTGAAATGGGTCCTATTACTACTGGCCTTGGAGAAATCTACCAGTACATTCTCGACACCAAACCAGGTTATGAAAAAAAATACACGACCATGGAACTTCGTACCATTCAGGATTGGGTGGTTAAACGTCAGCTTTCAGGTATTAATGGAGTTGTTGAGGTGAATACATGGGGTGGATTTCTAAAGCAATACGAGGTAGCTGTTGACCCTGAATATTTGAAAAATTTCGACATTTCACTTTTAGAAGTGTACGATGCATTGACCAAAAACAATAGCGTGGCTGGTGGTGCGTACATCGAGAAACAAAATCAAAGTTATTTTATTCGTGGCGATGGTTTGGTGAAAAGCCTCGACGACTTGCGGAATACTGTGATTAAAAATATTGAAGGAGTGCCGGTTTTAGTTGGAGATGTGGCTACCGTTCAATTTGGAAGTGCCAACCGTTTTGGGGCAATAACGGCTAATGGAGAAGGAGAGAAGGTACTTGGACAAATAATGATGTTAAAGGATGCCAACTCAAATAAAGTAATTAGTGAGGTTAAAAGCAGGGTTGCCGAAATTCAAAAAAACTTGCCTGAAGGAGTATTTATTAATCCAATATTAGAACGTAGCGAATTAATTGGCAAAACCTCGATGACCGTGATGGAGAACCTGCTGTTTGGCTGTTTAATAGTGTTGTTGATTGTGGTTTTGTTACTGGGAAATTGGCGTTCAGGTTTGGTAATTGCTTCATTAATCCCACTATCCTTACTCTTTACGATATCAATGATGTTTATTTTTGGCATTGATGCCAACCTCATGAGTTTGGGGGCACTCGACTTTGGTATAATTATCGATGGAGCTGTAATTATTGTTGAATTTATTGCTGTAAAATTGACCATAGGAGCTGGAGATTTACAGAAAGTCAAAGGCGATGAGAAGCAAAAATTAATGGATAAAATCACATTTAATGGAGCTTCAAAAATGATGAATTCAGCTGTTTTCGGACAGGTGATAATTCTGATTGTTTTCATCCCAATTTTAACGCTTACAGGGGTTGAAGGAAAGATGTTTCGTCCAATGGCTCTTTCATTCAGCTTTGCCTTGCTAGGTGCTATGTTTTTTGGACTAACATGGCTTCCTGTGGCATCATCTCTCTTCTTAAAACCTGTCCCCGAGGAGAAGAAATTCAGAATTACCCGATGGATTATGAAATGGGTTTATCGTACCTACGAACCTGTAATGGCATGGGCTTACGATAAAAAGAAATTGGTTTTAGGTATAGCCCTCGCTTCTTTAGTTTTTACTGGTTTTATTTTTACCCGAATGGGAGGTGAGTTTGTTCCAACCCTCGATGAAGGCGACTTTGTTATTCAACCTGTGCTTAAAACCGGAACTTCCTTATCAAAAACGGTTGAGCTAACCACTCAAATGGAAAATATTCTTCTCGATCAGTTTCCCGAAGTCGATCAAATTGTTTGCCGAATAGGTGCTGCCGAAGTTCCAACCGATCCTATGTCGATGGAAGAAATAGATATGATCATCAAACTTCATCCCAGAAAGGAGTGGGTAAAAGCTAAAACGAAAGAAGAGTTGGCCGATAAATTCAAAGAGGCTTTGTCGGTTATTCCTGGCATCGAATATGAATTTACACAGCCTATCGAAATGCGTTTCAATGAATTAATAACAGGAGTAAGAGCCGATTTGGCCATTAAAATATTTGGTGAAGATCTCGATTTGCTTAACGAAAAAGCCATTGAGGTAAAAAACTTAATTGGAAATGTGCCAGGAGCTGCCGACGTAATTATGGAAAAAACTGCCGGCTTACCACAAATGAGTGTTAAATACAAACGCGATAAAGTGGCTTACTATGGCTTAGATATTGCCGAATTGAACCGCTATCTCACTATGGGTTTTGGAGGTGAAATAACAGGAAGTGTTTTTGAAGGTGAAAAGCGCTTCGATATGGTAGTTCGTTTAAAAAGCGAGTTTCGTAACGACATTGAGCACATTCGTAACTTGTATATCACACTGCCCAATGGTCATCAGGTTCCATTAAGCGAGCTGGCTGAAATAGAATACGCCAAAGGACCTGCGAAAATTTCACGCGACAATACCCACCGCAGGGTGGTGGTTAGTGTTAACGTTCGTAACCGAGATCTTGAATCGGTAGTTAGTGATATAGAGGTTATTTTAAGTGAAAAACTTGATTTGCCTCCCGGGTATTACGTTGAATATGGAGGACAGTTCGAGAATTTGCGGAATGCCAGCAAGCGTTTAAAATTAGCAGTTCCGATAGCCTTATTGCTCATCTTCATTTTTCTTCACTTTGCTTTTCAATCCATACGCGAAGCAGCTATGGTTTTCTCAGCAGTTCCTTTATCGGTTGTTGGTGGAGTTATTTTGCTTTGGGCCAGGGGAATGCCCTTTAGTATTTCGGCTGGTGTAGGTTTTATCGCACTGTTTGGAATTGCGGTTTTAAACGGAATTGTTTTGATAGAACACTTGAAAGAATTGAAAGAAGAAGGAATAACAGATATGCGGGAGCGAATTATGAAAGGTACAAAAGAACGCTTACGACCTGTAATGCTTACTGCTGCTGCCGCTGCAATGGGATTTTTTCCAATGGCCATTTCAACCTCGGCTGGTGCTGAGGTACAACGCCCTTTGGCAACAGTAGTTATTGGCGGATTAATTACATCAACCATGTTAACCATGATTGCACTGCCATTGCTTTATGCTATTTTAGATGATGTTAAAGGTGTTCGATTCAGGCCATTTCGTTTAATACGCACAAAAGTACTTCCCTTACTATTACTTTTAATTATACCTGTTTTCTCTGCCAATGCGCAAACCAGTTCATTAACTTTGGATGAGGCGTTGGAGTTGGCTTATGAAAATAATCGTGAGCTAAAGGCTTATGAATTAAACGTAGGTGAGCAAAAGGCTTTAATTCCTGCTTCATTTTCAATTGAAAAAACCAACCTTTATTATGAATATGATGAAAACAATGCGGCCGATAATGGTTACCCTTTGGGAGTTGTTGGTATCGATCAGTCTTTTAGTTTTCCTACGGTTTATTCTGCTCAAAAAAAGGTAGCGCTAATTAATGTCGATGTGTATAGAAATGAGTTGGAACGACAACGCCACATGTTAAGTAAAGAGGTATCTCAGGCTTATTATCAAATTTTATTTTTGAAGAACAAACAGCAAAAGTACAACTTTATCGACAGCATTTATTCCAACTATTCGAATGCTGCTGAAACAAGCTACAAGTCGGGCAATGTTAGCTATTTAGAGATGCTAAACAGCCGATCCAAACATCAAAAAGTTAAATTGATGCAAAGCCAGCTTTTAAGTGATCTCGATAGAGCACATGAACATTTACAATCGCTGATTCAAACCGATTCGGCATTTACAATTCCATTTGAAGACTTACAAAAGCTCAAAACCCAAACTGTAATTTTGGAAACCGCACCGGGCTATCAGGTAATGGAACAATTGGCACGAAAGGAAGAAGCTTTAACAAAAGTGGAGAAGAACAAGTTGATGCCTGATGTTAACCTTGGTTATTTCAACGGAACAAATCGATACGACAATGCTCAGCGTTATTATGGTTTTCAGGTAGGACTTGGGTTGCCACTGTTTTTTGGGGAACAAAAAGCCAGAATTAAGGCGAGTAGTTTTGCCCACGAAGCCGCACTTAATAGGCAAGAAAATTATAAATTTCAATACTTGGCAAAAGTAAATGCTTTGAATACCGAATTGAATAAATATGAAGAAGTGTTAAACTATTATCTAAGCGATGGAAAGCACTTGTCTCAAGAAATTATTGTTTCAGCTCAAAAGAGTTTTGATGCCGGAGCAATCGATTTTTTTCGCTTTGTACAAAGCATCGACAATGCCATCGAAATTGAATTGAATTACCTCGAAAACCTTTCGGAATACAATCGGGTGGTATTGGAAATTAATTATTTAAACCTGTAATTAATAATAAATATTAGATAAAAAGATTTGAGTACCGAGACAAAACATAAGTTGAAAATTAATAAGTCAATTGAAAAATATTATTTATGGATGTTTCTAAATATAGCATATCAAACAAAAATATAATGAACGATTAATTGAAATACTATGAAAAAATATAATTTGTTTATTAGCATCTTACTTACACTATTTTATACGACTGCTTGTCAAAATAAAAGTAAAGAAACAGAATCGGAAACAATGCCCGAAAAAAAAGGGATTGAGATAACAGTTGAACAGTTCGCCAAAGCCAAAATGGAATTGGGATCACCAAAAGCTCATGTATTTTCTGAATTGGTTACTACGAAGGGATTTTTAAAAGCCTCGGCCGCGGGGAAAGCCAATGTAAGTGTTTTCTTACCGGGTAGAGTAAAAGAAATAATGTTTGTGATGGGCGATTTTGTTAAAAAAGGAACAACCTTGTTTGTGTTAGAAGGGAATGAGATCATCGAATTACAACAAAGCTTTGCACAGAATAAAGCTGAGTTAGATTTAGCAAAATATGAACTTGACCGAATGGAAAAGTTGGTGAACGAGAAAATTGCTGCAACGAAAGATTTAAATGCTGCTCAAAGTCAATTTCAAACTTTAAAAGCTACTCATGAAGGGTTGAAAGCACGGTTGAAATTATTGAATATCGATCCGGCAAAAGTTGAGATAGGAGAGATCAATCCCGAGGTTTCAATTTTAGCTCCAATTAGTGCTTACATCACTCAACTTAACATTGTTCAGGGGGAATATCTCGAGTCGCAAAAAATAGCCATTGAGTTGATTGATACTCGAAATTTACAATTGTATTTAAGCGTATTTGAAACTGATATTTTTACTTTAGCTAAAGGGCAAAAGGTACTTTTTTATGATTCAGATCGTAAAGACAGACGATTTGAAGCCACCCTAAGTTTGGTAGGAAAGTCGATTGATCCCCAATCGAAAACCATACAATGCATCGCTAATTTAAACGATAAAACCGATCATAATTTTGTGAATGGAATGTATGTCGAGTGCGCTATAGTCACCAGTGAGCATGAATCAAATGCAATTCCAACCGAAGCAATAATCAAAGATGGTTATAACCATTATGTGTTGGTAAAAGAGAGCGGAAAAGATGGCATTTTAAATTTTGCAAAAGTGAATATCGAAATTGGTAAAGAAGAACTGGAATTCACCGAAGTGCTGACCGAGGGATTGGAAGATGTATTATTGGCTGGAGTTTACAACTTGAACGTTGAAGAGTAGATAGTTTTGTCTATTTTTTCATAAGTTCAAAAAGCAAATTTAGAAACAGATTACTTTCCGCATTGTTACTTGCGGTTGTATAAGTATGAACCCGCGTCATTATTAGCTCTAACCAAATTAAATAGGAGCAAAGTGTAAATGATAGTTGTAAAAGCTTGTCATCCCGAGGGAAGCGAAGCGACGAGGGATCTCTTGGTTTAAAGGATTCCTACTATCGTTGAATGACACAAAATACAAAAATCTATCATTGACATCACCGCGAAGTAATCTTTAATTTTTTATCAGGCACCAATTTTTTAATTGCAGAACAAATAAGTCCCCTTTTTGGGTTTTAGGGGTATTATTTTTTTTATTTTAGTCGTTCTAACTATTAATGAAAAAATGAACGATAATAAACTTATTTTCGGAATTATAGGGGCAGGTATGATTGCCGAAAAACACATTGTTGGTTTGCAAAAAACCAATCAGGCTGAAATCAAGTGGGTAGCTCGGAGTAATGCTTCAAAATTGAACGAATTTCAAAAGCAATTCAATATTCCAAACGGCACTACCAATTATCTCGAAATACTTAACGATCCACAGGTTAATGCGGTAGTAATAACAAGTCCACCTGCAATGCATTATGAAATGTTTAAAGCCTGTATTAAAGCTGGCAAGCATATACTTCTTGAAAAACCTGCAGCCATTAAACGTGAGCACATCGAAGAAATGGTTAAACTGGCCGAAGTGCATCCAGAATTAATAATCAGCGACTGTTCAGCGCGACATGCCCGATTAACTCCAAAATTTAGAAAAGTTAAAGAGATAATAGACTCGGGTGTTTTAGGGGATATTTATTATGTACATCACAATGCCGTAGCACGTCAATCGCGCCCTGGTATTGAATATCATCCAACTGCCAAATGGTTCCTGAATAAAGAAATTGCTGGTGGTGGAGTATTATTCGATTGGGGAGTTTATGACCTTTCGTTTCATCTAGGCCTACTAAACGATATTCCACAGGTAGAAAACATGGATTTGCTTTTCATGAAGAATGGGCTCGATAAGAAAGATCCAGGAACTGATGTGTTTGATGTAGAAGAACATTTTGCTGCACAATTGCATTTGTCTACAGGAGTGAAGTATTATTGGGAAAGAGCCATGAATGCAAATATGGAAGCAGAAAATGAAACCCGCATATACGGAACAAAAGGTGGTGTCAAACTACAATTATGCACATGGGAACGCTCAACTATTGAGCTTTTTGATGTCAGCAACGAAGGCAAAGGCATAGCTCGAAAAGAAGTGATTGAAGTGGATATGAGTCAGCAAGAAGACAACGATGCCCTTTCGGCTCACTTTGTAAATGTGTTGCTAGGAAAAGAAAAAATAGCAATGCCACTTTCACTAGCATACAAGCACCTCGACATTATTTATCGTTTATACGATTTGAATCAATAATGCCGAACCAAAATTTGAAAAACTATTTAAA
>JAQIBQ010000152.1 GCA_027859005.1 Prolixibacteraceae bacterium
CATTCAACGTAAAGATGAATTAAATAGGAAAGTTAAAGATTTTGATTCTGACAAAAGAGAAACTGATATCATTCGCGAAAATTTGAATCATCAACTTGAAGTTGTTGAGCAAAAAAACGACGAAGTTGAAAAAATGCACCGTCAACAGGTTATACAATTAGAAACTATTTCTGGTTTATCGGCCGACGATGCAAAAGCTCAATTAGTTGAGTCGTTAAAAAATGAGGCTAAAACAGAAGCCATGTCGTACATTCAAGAAATAATGGACGAGGCTAAGTTAACAGCGAATAAAGAAGCGAAGAAAATAGTAGTGAAATCGATTCAGCGTGTTGCTTCTGAAACAGCCATCGAAAATGCAGTAACCGTTTTCAACATCGAAAGCGATGAAATAAAAGGGCGAATAATTGGTCGTGAAGGACGTAATATTCGTGCTCTCGAAGCTGCAACTGGAATTGAAATTATTGTTGACGATACTCCTGAAGCAATTGTTCTTTCAGGCTTTGATCCTGTTCGTCGTGAAATTGCTCGTTTGGCATTACACCAAGTGGTTACCGATGGAAGAATTCACCCTGCTCGTATCGAAGAGGTTGTAAATAAAGTCAAAAAACAAATTGAAGACGAAATTATTGAAACGGGTAAACGTACTTGTATCGATTTAGGTATTCATGGAATGCATCCTGAGTTGGTTCGTTTAGTTGGAAAAATGAAATATCGTTCGTCTTACGGACAAAACTTACTGCAGCACTCACGCGAAACAGCAAACCTTTGTGCAATAATGGCATCGGAATTAGGATTGAATCCTAAAAAAGCAAAACGTGCCGGACTACTACACGATATTGGTAAAGTGCCCGACGATGAGCCAGAATTGCCACACGCAATTTTAGGAATGAAATTGGCTGAAAAATACAAAGAGAAACCAGACATTTGTAATGCAATTGGATCACACCACGAAGAAGTAGAAATGCAAACATTGCTTGCTCCTTTAGTACAAGTTTGTGATGCCATATCAGGTGCTCGTCCTGGTGCTCGTAGAGAAGCCGTTGAGTCTTACATTAAGCGATTGAACGAATTGGAAAGCATGGCGATGTCGTATCCTGGTGTTCAGAAAACATATGCCATTCAAGCTGGTCGTGAGTTGAGAGTAATTGTTGGTAGTGATAAAATTACCGATGCTGAATCGGAACAATTATCATTCGATATTGCTAAGAAAATTCAAGACGAAATGACTTATCCTGGGCAGGTTAAAATCACAGTTATTCGTGAAACCCGTGCAGTGAGTTACGCTAAATAATAAAGAAAATTATAACAGATATGAAAGGCTACTCATTTGAGTAGCCTTTTTTTATTCAATAAAAGTAGTGACCTAATTCGTTATAAAATAAAATATCGGATATTGACATCTTTTAATGGGATTCTTACATGGTTTGGCAGAATATCAGTGCTTAAATTTGTTCCATAATTAATTGTTAACATCATATAGAAATTTAATAAACATACAATATGGAATTAATTAAAAATTTGGAATGGCGTTATGCCACGAAGAAATTTGACTCGACTAAAAAAGTTACTGAAACCGATTTGAAAAAAATAATGGATGCAGTTCGTTTGTCTGCTTCTTCATACGGTTTACAAGCTTATAAAATATTGCTTATTGAAAATCCTGAAGTGCGTAAGAAATTGCAAGAAGTATCTTGGGATCAACCGCAAATTACAGACAGTTCGCATTTATTCGTTTTTTGTAACTATAACCAGGTGGACAATAGTGTTATTGATACATACATTGACCTTACTGCAACAACGAAAGGAATTGATATTGCATATTTGCAACAGTTTGCTGACTTTATGAAGTCGAGTTTGGTAGATCAAACCAACGAAAATAAAAAGATATGGACTTCTAAGCAGACCTATATTGCATTGGCCAATTTGTTATCGGCAGCTGCTGAATTAAGAATTGATACTTGTCCTATGGAAGGATTTGATGCTGCTGCATACAATGAAATTTTGGGTTTGAATGAAAAAGGTTTGTCTGCAGCTGTAATTGCAGCTGTAGGGTATCGCTCTAATGAAGATGAAACGCAATTTACTGCAAAAGTGAGGAAACCCCTAGATTTGTTATTTGAGAGGGTATAAGAATTTTCTGCTAATAGTTCTACGTTAAAGAAAATTTAGGTACGAAGCATAAAACGACAGCGTTCGCAAATATTCAATTACGAAATTTTGCGAACGCTGCTGTTTTTTATAACAATTGTTGTGAGAAAGTATATGCAGTTGTTTAATTCGTTAAGAGTTGGCTAATTTTTCTAATATGTATGTTACTAGTTTTTCCATTTCAGGATTGTAATTCTCGTTTGCTTCCAAGGTAACCCGATTGGCAATAATTAAGCAAATGGTTAAGGCTTCGTGTCCCATTAGTTTCGAAAGTCCGTAAATTGCAGAGCTTTCCATTTCGTAATTGGTTATTTTTTGATTGTTATAAGTAAACGATTCAATTTTGTCGTTTAACTTAGCATCAGCCAAAGTAAGCCTTAATACACGTCCTTGAGGGCCATAGAAACCTGGGGCAGAGATGTTCACTCCAGAAACTGTACTCTCGCTCGATAGCTCTTTAAAAAGCTGCTCAGAAGCATCAATCACATATGGTTTAGCTAGCAGCTCGTTCCAGTTGGTGTGTTTCAAAAATGCGGCTTCAAATTCAAGATCCGCAATTGTATTACGTCCTTCATAGAAATTTAACAACCCATCAAAACCAATCGATTTTTCAGACATAACAAATGAATTGAGCGGAATGGCTGCCTGTAGACTACCCGATGTGCCAATTCGTATTAGGTTTAACGATGTTTTGGTTTCTTTAACCTCTCTTTTCTTAAGGTCAATATTTACCAATGCGTCGAGTTCGTTAACAACAATGTCGATATTGTCGGTTCCTATTCCTGTAGCAACAACCGATAAATGTCTTCCTTTATACCAACCGGTAACTGTTTTAAATTCTCGGTTTTGGATGCTGTATTCTATAATGTCAAAATGCTTTGAGATCATTTCAATTCTACCCGGATCACCAACTAGAAGTATCGTGTCGGCAATGTTTTCTGGCTTCAGGTGAAGGTGGAAAATAGATCCATCGGGGTTTATTATTAATTCAGATGGCTTAATCATAATTGTATTTTTTTAGTGAGTTAAATCTATTGATTTTTTTTGAAAGAGAACAACTTGAAAACAGAAAGTATCACTAAGATTGTTATCTGAATTTATTTCAATTAAATTTGAATAGTATATTGTTCAATCTGAAAGCAACAGGTATACTCAAATATTATTTACAGAATTGTATTTGGTAAAAAATGTATAATTTAAAAGGATTAAAATTCTACTATGAAACGTATATTCAACTTATTCTTTGTCTTTAGTATCGCATTGCTTTTTTTTAGTGCTTGTAAAACCGATGGTTTTTCAAAAAGCGAACTAAGTCTAATTCAATCTGAAAGTTCGAATGCAATACTTCCTCTATTTACAATTAATGTAAAGAGTGATTCAATTTTATTGCGAAATGAAGCTCGATCAATAAAGAAAAAGTACATTGGCAGTGAAACACTAGAGCATTTACGAAAAAGAATGTATGCTACTGTTATTGATAGTTTGAACGGAGGTGTTGGTATTGCTGCTCCTCAAATTGGTATTGGAGTAAAAATGATTTATGTGCAACGTTTCGATAAAAAAGGAGAACCTTTTGAGGTTTATTACAATGCTAAAATCGAAGAATACGGCGACAGTATCAACTCAGGCAGAGAAGGTTGTTTGAGTGTACCGAACTATCAAGGATATGTGAGTCGGAGTCAAGATATTGCAATTAGCTATCTCGATTCAGTTGGTCATTTTAACCGTGAAAAAATAAATGACTTCACCGCTGTAATTTTTCAGCATGAAATTGATCATATACAAGGCGTACTATATTACGATCACATTGTAAATGGTTATGAAGCACTCACTTATAAAAATGAATTTTAACTCAAATTATAAATAAATAAGTCATTATGGAAAAAAAGAAAACAGTAGTATTGGTAGTTGCAGTAGTTGCATTAATACTTTTACTCATATTTGGAAATCGAACATTTATTATCTTAAAAGAAACTGAACGTGCAATACTATTCCGCCCTTTCTCCGACGGTTTAAGTAAAGATCGTGTTTTTGAGCCTGGATTTCATACCGTTGCTCCTTGGAATCGTGTTATTCGTTACGATGTAGTTGAACAACAACGTGAAGAGCGTATGGATGTACTGGATAAAAACGGACTTTCAATTAATATGGATATTACCGTTCGTTTTTTACCTGTTGAAAATAAAGTAGGTTATTTGCATGAGCAGTTTAGAGGATATTATGTGAATAATTTGGTAATTCCTGAAGTACGTTCTTCGGTAAGAAGAATTACTGGACGTTATTCAGCTGAAGAGATATATTCAACTAAAAGGAATGAGGTTGAAGCTGCTATTATTGAAGAGACAGCTGCCGTATTAAATGATAATAATATTATAATGCGTGCTTTGTTAATTCGTTCTATAAATTTACCAACTGAAATAAAAAATGCAATTGAAAGTAAGTTGAGACAAGAGCAAGAGGCATTGGCTT
>JAQIBQ010000189.1 GCA_027859005.1 Prolixibacteraceae bacterium
CTGGTACTCCTATAGTTGTAACAAATTGGCACTTGTCCTTCGTGATATGGAAATGTCACCGTGAGTTTACCACAGGGATTAAACTTGCCAAATAAAATGTCGGCGACAGCTTCTCCTCCGGTAGTCCCCGGCATCCATGCCTGTAAAACAGCATCTGAATTTTTCACCACATCAGTCAATACGTAGGGTCTGCCCGTAACAAGTACGGTTATTAAAGGTTTTCCTGTTTTCTTTAATTCGGCAAGCAATTCTTCCTGCGCGCTTGGCAAGTGAAGATTTGCCTTACCACCGCCTTCACCGCTCATCCAATATTCTTCGCCAAGAACAACAACCACAGCATCAGCATTTCTTACAAGTGTAACAGCTTCCCTTATTTTTTCTCTTCCTGCAATTCGGAAACTGTCAATATCACAACCTTTGGCATACAAAAGTTCGGTCTTTGGCGAGATGGTTTGTGATATCCCATCGTAAATAGAAGTAACATCTTCCGGCATTCCTTTGCACCACCACCAGCCCATTAAATCTTTCTTCGCTTTGGCGAATGGTCCAATAACTGCCAATTTTCGGATATTCGAATTTAATGGAAGTGTGTTTTGAGTGTTCTTTAGCAATACCATGCTTTCCAATGCGATCTGTTTTGTTTGCTCCAAATTTCGCTTAGATAGCAATGTGTTTTTCTCCCTTTCCAAACTAAAATAAACAAAGGAATCCTGAAAGAGCCCCAAGTCGTATTTTGCATTTAAAACCTTTCGAACTGCATTATCGACCACTTTTTCCTCTACCAATCCTTTTCTGACCATTTCTGGAAGTAACTTAATAAATACTTCCGAAGTCATATCCATTTCAATTCCTGCATTGATGGCCATTTTTGCAGCAACGGTATCATTTGAGGCTAGCCCAATCTTAACTAAATTAGGAATTGTGTTCCAGTCAGTCATTAACAATCCTTTAAAGCCAAGTTGATTTTTCAATACATCGGTCAATAAATATTTATTGGCAGTAGCCGGAATACAGTTTACTGCTGTATAGGCACACATGACACTCCCCACACCGGCATCGATTGCTGCCTTGAAGGGAGGAAGGTAGGTCTCCACCAACTCCCGCTCGCTGAAGTTGATAATATTATAATCTCGACCTGCTAGTGATGCTCCATAACCGGCAAAGTGCTTAACACATGCCATTACTGTATTGGTATCAGCCAAATCATTGCCCTGAAACCCTTTAACCCTAGCAGCAGCAATAAGGCTTCCCAGGTATGGATCTTCACCGCCAGCTTCCAGAATTCGCCCCCATCTTGGATCGATGGAAATATCAACCATCGGAGCATAAGTTAAATGAATACCACTTGCAGCAGCCTCTTTAGCTGCGATGGAAGCTGAATGACGGATTAAATCAAGATCCCAGCTACAAGACTCAGCCAAAGGCGTTGGTGAAATAGTTTTGTATCCATGTATCACATCTTCCTGAAACATGATGGGAATCTTTAGCCGACTGCTTTCTACGGCAATTTTCTGAATTGCATTATTTTGAGCAACACCATTTGATTTAAGAATTGCTCCCACTTGTCCTTTTTCAATTCTTGTACGCAATTCTTCAGGATTGCTTCCTTCATATGGAATTAAGTTCAACTGTCCAACCTTCTCCTCAAGAGTCATTTCAGAAAGTAGTTTTTCGACAAACTGTTCTTTCTCTGAGGTATTAACCTTGTTGGTACATGAGACAGCAAAGATGGTGAAGAGGATAATAAATCCTGTAAAACTAAATTTTGTATTTTCCATAATAACTAACCATTTTTATACTAATTCTAAATTTTACATTGGGACTAATCCACCAATTCGAATTTTAATTTTTGTCCATTTACATGAATGTAAAAACCACCTGATTCCAGAAACCTATTTCCAGTAGCATCAACATAACTTAAATCCCGCATCGGATCAATCTCAAATCTGAATGTTGTTTTCGAACCAGCCTGAATTTTCTTTTTATCAAAGTATTTTAATTCTTTTACTGGTCTGGAAATAGAAGAGACAGGATCCGATATGAACCATAAGACAGTCTCCTTTCCTGTCATTTTCCCGCTGTTGGACACAGTAACTTCTGCTATTAATTTCTGTTCTCTAGTAATTTTTTCTGATGAAAGCCTAACCGAGTCATATTCGAAATCTGAATAACTCATTCCATGTCCGAACCAATATAATGGTTCTGTTGAGATGTCTTGATAATCTCCATAATCACCTATTCTGGCATTTGGACGCATGTTGTAATAGATAGGTATCTGACCAGTTGTTAAAGGGAAAGTTATAGCCAGTTTCCCTGATGGGTTGAATTTCCCAGATAGGATTCCAGCCACTGCAGAACCTCCTTCTGTGCCGGGTTGCCATATTTCTACTATTGCGTCAGCCAAGGGTTCGAGTCGAACTAATTCCAGAGGTCTTCCATTTGATAACACTAAAATTAAAGGTTTACCTGTTTTATGCAATTCAGTAACTAATTTTTCTTGGATGGGGGGTAGTGCAATGGAAGAACGAGAGGCATTTTCTCCGCTCCAATTCTTTTTTTCGCCTAAACAAACAATAATGATTTCCGACTTTTGAGCAGCTTTAATTGCTTCCTGAAATCCAGATTCGTCGATACCATCAAAATCACATCCTTTAGAAAAATTAATTAAAACTTCATTTTTGTATTCCTTTATCAAGCCTTCTAAAATTGATTCAACATCCTGCTCCTTTCCGTTGTAAGACCAGGCTCCCATTAAATTAGACTTATCGTTGGCCATAGGACCGATCAAGGCAATACTTTTAAAAGCTGTTTCCAGCGGAAGTATTTGTTTTTCATTCTTTAAAAGCACTATCGATTCAACTGCAAGTTGTTTGGCAATTGCTCTACTTGCTGGTTGTAGATAACGGTTTGTTTTTTCAACAATGGTAGTGTAAGGTTTATCAAACAAACCTAAGCGAAATTTTATCCGTAGTATACGAGCTACTGCATCATCAATCTTTTCTATGGGAATCTTCTTTTCATTGACTAATTGTGGAAGATTTTCCATATATATATTATCTTTCATGTCCATTTCCACACCAGCCATAAAAGCCTTGTATCCTGCTTCTTTTCTATCGGCAGCAACGCCTTGGTTAATTAATTGATCAACCGCATCCCAATCCGAAACCACAAAACCATCGTGTTTCCATCGTTCTTTAAGAATTTCGGTTAACGTATAATGATTGGCAGTAGCAGGAACTCCACTAATGTCATTAAACGCACTCATTAAAGTTGCTGCACCTGCTTTTACACATGCCTCGTAAGGAGGTAAGAATGTCTCCCAAAGTGATTGAGGTGAAACCTCTGTATATCGATAATCACGACCACCCTCAGATTGGCCATATCCCACATAATGTTTAAGACAAGCAGCTATGGAAAAGGTATCCGAAAGACTTTCTCCCTGATACCCCATTACCGATGCAACTCCAAATACAGCATTGGTGTATTGATCCTCTCCATATCCTTCGGCAACGCGTCCCCAACGGGCATCGCGAGCAACATCAATCATTGGCGAAAATGTCCAATCGACACCTGATAATTTTGATTCTTTTGCGGCAACTGCACAGGCATTTTTAACCAACTCAGGATTCCAACTACATGCCTGAGCTAATGAAATTGGATAAATTGTACGAAAGCCATGAATTACATCGAAGCCAAAAAGAATTGGAATACCTAAACGAGTTTCTTCCATTGCTTTTTTTTGTAACTGATTCCTTATTTCAGGATCGGAACTAAAATAAATCAACGATCCAATTTCAGGAGGAGTCTCATTTATGGTTTCACCAGTATTGTTTGCATTTGTATTTACACCAAAGATATATTGGTTTAATTGGAAGATTTTTTCTTCAAGTGACATTCTTACAACAAGATCATTAATCCGGTCTTCGATGGTGACGGTTTTGTCTTTATATTTGAGATTGTCTTCCTGCTTACAAGAAGTTATCACAAATGAACAACATATGAATATTAATAAAATCAATTTCATAATTTATTAAGTTTTGTTTTGGTTCAGAATTCTTTCTGTATTATTGCTTAACCAAGTAAACCAACCTATTTAAAGGAACTTCTATGCTTACTGTTTTGCCACCTTGGTATATTTTACCCTGATCGTCAATCCATTTTCCTTTTGGTAGTTTCACTGTTCTGCTTGTTCCCTTTTCAACCATTGGTGCCACCAGGTATTTATCACCCAACATATACTGGTTATTACAACTCTCAAACCCTTGATTTGGAAAAACATATTCCATGTGACGAACGATAGGCTCGCCATCGCCTGCCGCTTTTTGAGCTAACTCAACAATGTAGTCCCCCATTTTGGCATGAAGCAAGGCAGCCTCTCTACAAATGCTTAAATGCTTTTCATCGAGAACCCTCCAAGGGGCAACCGAAAATTGCATCATTGGCA
>JAQIBQ010000191.1 GCA_027859005.1 Prolixibacteraceae bacterium
GGAAATACTGCGGTTGATTTAGGCGTTGAACTTTTAGAAATTATTAACCCCGAAGATTCAATTTTATTTCCTGAAGGAAACCTTGCTCGCAATATTATTGCTCAAATGCTCGATAAAAAAGCAGAATGTGTTTGTTTTGAAGTTTATAAAAACTCACTACCTAAAACAATTAATACCGACTATCTAAACAAAATAACTAGCAATAAATACGATGCAATTATTGTTACCAGTCCATCGAGTTTCAATAATTTACTGCTAGCATTAGAGGGTAAAATTGCCCCAAAAGAATTACGTCTTTTTTCAATTGGTACAACAACAACAACCGAAATAGAAATACAGGGAATACAAGCTCTTTCAACTGCAAAAATGTCAAATGCAATTGGAATTTCTGAAGCAATTATCGAGCACTTTACAACAAAATAATCTTACTAATTTTACAATTAAGAAATACAAAATATGGCTTTTCCAACCACACGACTAAGAAGATTACGCACATCTCCGGTTACAAGAAACCTTATGCGCGAAACCATACTAACCCGCAATGATTTAATTATGCCCCTTTTTGTTTGTCCGGGAACAAAGGTTGAAAACAAAATCAGTAGCATGCCTGGCAACTCTCAACTTTCAGTTGACTTACTTGTAAAAAAAGGTAAGGAACTATTCGATAAAGGCATCCAATCGGTTTTGTTGTTTGGTATTCCTGAACATAAAGACGAACACGGTTTAGTAGCCTGTGAGCATAACGGCATTGTTCAGCAAGCAGTACGTGCCCTGAAAAAAGAAATTCCCGACTTGTATTTAATTGCCGACATTTGTAATTGCGAATACACTTCGCACGGACATTGTGGTACTATTATAGATGGAGATGTACACAACGACTTAACTCTGGAAACTCTGGCGAAACAATCGGTTTCATTAGCTCAAGAAGGTGTAGACATGGTTGCGCCCAGCGACATGATGGACGGACGTGTTGGTGCCATTCGTAAAGCATTGGATGCCAACGGACATTTCAATACACCAATAATGGCGTATTCGGCAAAATATGCTTCGGCTTTTTACGGTCCTTTCCGCGAAGCTGCAGAAAGCGCACCTCAGTTTGGAGACCGGAAAACCTATCAAATGGATCCAGCAAATGCCAACGAAGCTTTGCGCGAAGTAATGGCCGACATTGAAGAAGGTGCCGACATTGTTATGGTGAAACCAGCATTAAGCTATCTCGATATTATCCAACGTATTAAAACCACCGTTAACATGCCTATTTGTGCCTACAACGTGAGTGGCGAATATTCGATGGTTAAAGCAGCAGCAGAAAAAGGTTGGATTGATGAAAATAGAATAGTTCACGAAATTTTAACTTCTATCAAACGTGCTGGAAGTGATATGATCATCACCTATCATGCACAGGATATAGTGGAAAAACTATAGGCCTCCCCCAACCCCTCCCAAGGAGGGTAATAAATGATAAACATTTCAAGTAGAATTATTTACAACAACAAAATGGATAAAAATAAACAAAATAAAGTAGTTCCCAACTCTCACCCTTCAGGGGGAGTTGGAGGGAGTTATACCAAAAGCATAGCAGCCTTTTCCGAAGCTCAAAAACATATACCCGGCGGAGTTAATTCTCCTGTTCGATCATTTAAAAATGTAAATGCTACACCTCCTTTTATTGCTAGCGCTAGCGGTTCAAAAGTAACAGATATTGATGGCAACACTTACATCGACTATGTGGGTTCATGGGGACCAATGCTACTTGGCCATACACATCCCGATGTGGTTAAGGCAATTAGCGAAACGGCAGCCCTAGGGGCCAGTTTTGGAGCACCAACGTTGTTAGAAACCGAAATGGCCTTGCAAATCAAAAAAATGGTTCCATCAATCGACTCTGTTCGAATGGTAAACTCAGGAACCGAAGCCACCATGAGTGCCGTTCGCCTTGCAAGAGGTTATACTAAGCGCGATTTAATCATCAAATTTGAGGGATGCTACCACGGGCACCACGACAGCTTTTTAATTAAAGCAGGTTCGGGAGCCTTAACGCTTGGACAACCAAACTCACCAGGTGTAACCAAAGGAATTGCTGCAGGTACATTAACCGCAAAATACAACGATATTGAAACGGTAAAACAATTGTTTGAAAAACACAGTGAAGAAATTGCAGCTGTTATTCTAGAGCCAGTTACAGGAAACATGGGTGTAATTCTACCTAGCAAAGAATTTATAACTGGAATACGAGAATTATGTACTCAGCACGGAACTGTTCTGATTTTCGATGAAGTAATGACAGGCTTTCGTTTGGCAAAAGGTGGTGCTCAAGAAATACTCGGAGTAACTCCAGACTTAACAACCTTAGGTAAAATAATTGGAGGTGGCTTACCCGTTGGAGCATACGGTGGAAAACAAGAAATAATGGATCATCTTGCACCTAAAGGCCCAGTTTATCAAGCAGGAACCTTATCAGGAAACCCTCTGGCCATGGCGGCTGGCTTAACAACGTTAAAACTGCTCGACGAAACAGAGGGGTTTTACGAACAACTGGAAGAAAAGTCTGCTCGTTTGGAAAAAGGGTTAAAGAAAGCCCTTGTTGACAATAACGTTCCGGGAGTTATTACCCGTATTGGTTCAATGTTTACGTTGTTTTTCACCAAAGAAGATAAAGTTGAATCATTCGATGACGTTTGCAAATGCGATACTGAATTCTTTGCCAAATATTTCAAAATAGCACTCGACAGTGGAATATATATGGCTCCTTCGCAATTCGAAGCAGGGTTTGTATCTATTGCTCATAGCAACGAAGACATTGATCTTACAATTGAAGCAGCAAATGCGGCTTTTAAAAGGTTGAAAGACTGAGGAACAGAATTAACTGAAGGACTGAAATACTGAAAATATTGAAGTTCCTGAAATACTGAATAAACAAAAAATAACTAAAATTCAGTTCATTCTATTTATTCAGTTCAGTCTGTTCATTCAGCATTATAAAAAATAAAAAGATGAATTCAATACTATTAGATACTCTTAAAGGAAAAACATCTACTCGTCCGCCCATGTGGTTCATGCGCCAAGCTGGTCGTGTTTTACCTTCTTATTTAAAAATAAAAGAAGACTATACGTTTTGGCAAATGATGCAAAACCCCGAAATAGCAGCAAAAGTAACCTTGTTGCCCATTCACGATTTGGGTGTAGATGCTGCCATTTTATTTTCCGACATCTTGGTTATTCCCTATGCCTTAGGAATGGGATTAGACTTTACCGATGCTGGACCCATATTTGAAAAACCATTAGCATTTAGAGAAAATCCTTTAGAAGGATTAGAACCCGATCCATCGAAACTAGAATACATATATAAAGTTGTTGACGAAATTATTAAAACCAGACCTGAAAATATACCATTGATTGGTTTTTGTGGTGCACCCTTAACAGTACTGTTGTTTATGTTACAAGGTTTGGGTCGAAAGGGTGATTTCCCCGATGCCATTAAATTCATATACGAAAACCTTGAAACTACCCAAAAATTGATTGATGCCATAACTGATCTTTCAATTACGTATGCACTTGGTCAGATTGAACATGGCATTGAAGTTTTTCAATTGTTCGATACTCATGCAGGCTTAATTCCTTTTGATTTATACCAAAAGCTATTTATGCCAGCAAACAATAAAATATGTGCAGCAATTCGAGAAAAAGAAATTCCATTCATTTTCTTTCCAAAAGGAATTGGAAGTGGAATTGCTGAAATAAAACCAGAGAGCTGCGACTACTTAAGTATCGATTGGCAAACCTCGTTGCCTTTAGCTCGTAAATTGGTTCACCCCAAAATTGGTTTGCAAGGCAACATTGACCCAAGATTGCTTTATGCTCCTCAAGATGAAATTGAAAAACAATTGAATGAATTGCTTGAATTTGGGAAAGAAAATCAGAATTGGATTTTCAATTTAGGACATGGATTTATGCC
>JAQIBQ010000216.1 GCA_027859005.1 Prolixibacteraceae bacterium
ATTATAAAGATTTATACTAGCTTTGCTCGTAAATATTTAATTAGTAAGATATGCTTCCTAAATTTCTTTTAGCTGATAATTCACAAGAAAAACCGGATACAATTTTTGTGATCCATACAGAATCGCCTCGGGTTATTATTGAGAGTGATATCGAAGATTTCAGTAAAGATCAAGTACTCCATTGGATAGACGAAGAACCTGTAAGTCAAAAAACAATTGATCTGGTTCTAAATCTAGCCGAAGACTTTCTTGAAGATGAATTCGATAACCAAGAAGATTTATACGAAGAAGAATTTGGCTTAAATTAATTGGCCTGTTTTAACGACAATTGAATTCTTTTTCGGACCAAATCAATTTCAATTATTTTCACTTTAACTTGTTGATTTATTTGGACAACCTTACCCGGATCATCAATGTATTTGTCGGTCATTTGAGAGATGTGTATTAATCCATTTTCTTTAATGCCTATGTCGACAAATGCACCAAAACGAGTAACATTGGTAATAATTCCTGGAACACTTACACCAACCTTAAGATCTTTGATCGTTTTGATTGTATCGTCGAATTGAAAAGAAGAAATCGCTTCTCGTGGATCTCGTCCGGGTTTTGCAAGTTCCTTTAAAATATCGTTTAAGGTTGGCAAGCCAATTTTATCACTAACATAATCCTTCAAATTAAGTTGACTTCGTAGCGATTCAGAATCAATCAATTGAGCAACTTCAATGCTTAAATTATTGGCCATTTTGGTAACCACTCCATACGACTCTGGATGAACAGCTGAGTTATCCAAAGGGTTTTTAGCATTTCGTATTCGTAGAAATCCAGCAGCCTGTTCGTATGATTTAGCCCCCATTCGAGGTACTTCTAACAACTCTTTTCGACTTGTGAAATTTCCCTTTTCCTTTCTGTAGTCAACAATATTTTGTGCCAATTGTGGTCCTAGACCTGAAACATAGGTCAGTAGATGTTTACTCGCTGTATTTATATTCACACCAACATTGTTAACGCACGATTCAACTACATTATCCAAGTTTAAATGCAAAAGCTTTTGGTCTACATCGTGCTGATATTGGCCTACTCCTATCGATTTTGCTTCAATTTTCACCAATTCTGCAAGTGGATCCATTAACCTACGACCAATTGATACAGATCCACGAACCGTTATATCTTGATTAGGAAATTCATCACGCGCAATTTTCGACGCGGAATAAATCGAAGCTCCATCTTCATTCACTGAAAAAATCAAAACTTCTTTCTCAAATTTTAAATATTTCAAAAATTGTTCAGTATCGCGACCAGCGGTTCCGTTCCCCACTGCAATGGCTTCAATATTATATTTTTTAATCAGATTTAAAATGGTAGTTGCCGATTCTCGTACTTCACGTTGTGGTGGATGTGGAAAAATGGTTTCGTTATGCAACAAGCTTCCCTGCTCGTTCAGACAAACCACTTTACACCCAGTACGAAAACCAGGATCGATAGCCAATACACGTTTTTGCCCCAAAGGAGCAGCCAATAACAATTGACGTAAGTTATTACCAAAGACACGAATAGCTTCTTCATCGGCTTTTTGCTTCCATAGTTGAGCAAATTCAGTTTCTATCGATGATGAAATTAAACGCTTAAAACTATCGCGTATAACCAATTTCATATGTTCTCGACAAGAAGTATTTCCACGTAAAAGAATTTGTTCCAGTTTATCATGAGCTTCACTCGAATCAACAGTGATAGATACCTTCAAAAAACCTTCTTTTTCGGCACGTTTAATTGCCAAATATCGATGCGATGGACATTTGCTCAATGGTTCTTTCCATTCAAAATAATCGCGATACTTTTGAGCATCGGCCTCTTTGCTTTTCACCAATTTCGATTCAATAACAGCACTTCGTTTAAACTTATAGCGAACTGAATCTCGTACTCGTTGATTTTCACTAATCCATTCGGCTACAATATCTCTTGCTCCAGCCAAAGCATCATCAACTGAATTTACGTCTTCGCTAATATACGACTTTGCTTTCTTTTCAATGTCCCACTCAAACTGACCAATTAATAATTTTGCCAACGATTCTAAGCCTTTTTCTTTTGCAATGGTGGCTCGTGTTCTTTTACGTGGCTTAAAAGGAAGGTATAGATCTTCAAGTACCGTTGAATCGTAAGTATTTTGAATTTTTTGTATTAAGTTAGGTGTTAGCTGATCTTGTTCTTCAATGGTTTTTAAAATGGTTTGCTTGCGCTTCTCTAGGTCCAGAAAATAGTTTAACTCTTTCTGAATCATAGCCACCTGAAGTTCGTCCAAGCTACCCGTTAATTCCTTACGATAGCGTGAAATAAAAGGGATAGTAGCTCCTTCCTGCAACAACAATATGGTATTTTTTACTTGGGAAGTTTTAATCGAAACTTTATCGGCTACTAGTTGAAATATTTTTTCGTCCATGGTTAAAAATTAAGCATCATTTGTTCGGGCAAGGTATTCTC